>CAJPNA010000123.1 GCA_905371865.1 uncultured Carnobacterium sp. | reverse complement strand
ATATATTAAGATTCACATAGAGGGGAGTATTTTTTAATATGGCAGGGACATATAAATTTAAAGTAAATTCATCTAAAAATAAATTAAACATTGCATTCGAAGTACAACCAATGATTAAATTGGTCGACGCACGTTGTGACCTTGAGGGTTCAAGTGGTGACAATCGTGTTAGATTATCATACGAAGCACATGCTAAGTTACGAAGTAAATTACAACTCGGGGACGAAGTTGGGTGGTTGGAGTACAATGTGAATTTGACAGCATTTCATACATTGAAAAACATCGAATTTGGTAAGCAATTACCAATCGGAAATCCACGAGTTGATAAGTTTGAAGTTGAATTGCTTGGTAGTTCATTCGAATACGTAACAGACTTATTTGAACTCGTAGACGGTGGTGAAGACTTGTTAGTGGATGACACTCTATCTAGTATTTACGACCATAATTTATTTAATATTCTAATTAGTGAGGTAAAATAACATGGTAGCTTTAAAAACAAATAGACAAGCAATGTTCGTGAGAGTTGCAGATTTAATTAGTAAACAATTAGAACCAGTGTCACACACAATGTCGACAACATGGTCTATTATTGGAATGGAACAATTTGAAAATGGTTTTGACGCCACTATTTCCATCACACGTGTTACAAATTTAAGATTTTTTGCAGATTTTCCAGAGGAACTAGACTATTTATTTAAGAGAGTGAAAGATGGTTCTAGTAAAAAAGTATTAGATGAAGTCATCAGCAATGGTAGGGTTGTTGGTGGATTAGCAAATGTCAGCGGAGCTGTGGGTCTCATTAAATTGCACATTGTTGAATCACAAAATTTAAGAAACCAATTTGTCGTAGAATCTGTCGAAACGAAGATGAACGATATTCATCGTTTACAGGTAACAACTCATAGCTACGGTCCCGGAACTGTTGGAAAAATACACACAGATTTTAGTGTTGGTAACATTCTTTCTACATTAACTGAGTATTATTTAGAAGATGTTTCAAAAGCATATAAAGATGTGTTCACTGAATCAAGATTTAAGGGTCAAAGTTTCTTATGTCACGGTAATATTCAATTAAGTGCTAAAGTGAGAGAAGCTGCTGTAGATTATATCAAAAAATTTGATTCATGCTTGCACATGTTAGATGATATTGCAAGTAACTGTCGTCGATTGGTGGATGTAGTACCTACTAAAAAATTAAGTGAAGATGGTGAATCTGTATCGTTGAATTCTCTTTCTGAGATGGTTGATAACATGTCTAAATCATTGGGTCGCATTGGAGACTTTACAGTGAATTCAGCAGAAGATGTAGTTCGTCGAATTGACCACAAGATGCTACAAAATGCACTTCGTCGTTCACAAGTAAATGAATCTGTGGAAATTCAAGATGTAATTATTAGATTACAAGCTAGAATGTCTGTTTACAAAGATGATGTTGAGTCTAATGGATTGAACGGTGGCCGTGAATCAAATGGATATGAACGACATGTACAATCATTACAGTACGTTTACAGCTACATCGAAAATGATATTATTCCAGCAATTGAGGTTCTACAATGTGCTCTTAAATTATTATTGGTGGAAGACAGTGAGTAGGTGAGACTATGTTAGAAAATATTGATGAACGTATTGTAAAAAGCGTTATACTATCCTACTTACACAAAATAATTCCAGACATGGGTGTTCTCGACTTGCAATTGTCAGTGGATGCTATTGTTGGTAATGATGTGGCGATTTCATTGGTTTATCCAAATGTTGAACTAAGAACGGATACTACATTTCCAGTTCCAGATAAAGTGTGGGAATGGTATTTCAAATATGATTCGTATAACCGAGTTTGGTGGGAAAGAAAACAATATTTAAGTACTGGTCTATTGCAACCAATCTCTTGGTGGAGTTGTAAATTTTCTTGTATGATTTCATTTGATGAAATAGACGGAAACTTTGTGTCAACGTCTAATACACAGTTTGCGCCACTTGAATTGCTCAAAATGGAACGATACATGTGGTTATTAAAATGGAAACTAATGGAAATGCCAATGTTCGAGAAAGGATACGATGGCAAATCTATCCCAGCGAATTTAATCGATTTTAATCCAGTATTGTTGACAAATGATTTCAAACAAGATGCAAGAAATGCTAGCATACCAATTTATTTGGAAACAAGTGGTAAGATTAAAATACTAGGAGAAAGTTTAAATCGACAGTTAGCAAAAGAACAACGATTGGTTGAGCGTATTGACATGCGACGTGATGACCTTGAAGATTTGATGATTTCAATTGACGACAGCGGTCACCAAGTGTTATATTCTATTCCAGACTTGGATGAGTATTCAATGAAATACACAATCGATTTTCTTGATGATTTAGGTGAGTTGGTTTCCAACAGCGTTCAAAAATATGTGAAATCCATTGAGTACTCACCAGATTTATTGGAGAATGCTAAGTTGGTTCGAGATGCTTGTACAAAGATATTATCTGGAATTCCAATATATTTACAAGCAATTAATGAATTCCACGAGAATCACACTAGACCAAGATTACTATTCTTTAAAGGTGCTCGACAAGAAGAAATTGATGCATTCGAGGAACAAGTGAATGAATTCACAATTAAAATGAAATATCTATTAACATGTGTTGATAAATTGATAGGTCGTACCTAAATTAGGTACGACTTTTTTATTGCAAAATCTATACATGGACAATGTAGCTGTGATATAATAAGAATATCAAATTAAATGAATTGTGAGGTGTGAAATTGAGTTCAAAAAATCCATATGGAATCATTGTTGCAAGAGCGATTGCGAAACGAAAACGAGAACGTGGATTGGAAAAAGCTGAGAAGAAAAAATCGAAGAAAAATGCAATACCAAAGAATAAACCAGTAATTGATGTAGACGTAATGTCAAATCCGAAGATTAAACCATACGATTATATCGACTGGTCAGATACTTCGACATCGAAGAACGGAACAGTAGTTGGAGAGCGTATGCGTGAGAGTCAAATGACATTGCTTAAAATGCCAACTGGTTCTGGTAAAACAGCGGTTTCCGTTTACGCTCTTGGTGAGTTGCAGAAAAAACATGGTAAACCACTATCATTTATTGTTATTGCTCCAAGTAAAACCGTTGAAGGTCTTGGATGGCATAATACCATAGCGGCTTATAACAGAGCTTTTCCAGATAATCAACTAAATCCAAAAACAATCACGACTCCGGGAAAACTGTCAAACATCATTGCTCATCCAACGTCACAACTTGAGATGATTAAACTCATTGGAAATAATGGATATATCATCATTGACGAGTTGCATTTGTATAAAAATCCAACATCAAAACGTTCTAAGATGTTACACAAGCTGAACATGTTTCATAAGTTAGGTGTGACCGCAACACCATTGACAAATGACCGTGTGTTGGATATGTGTAGCTATCTAATTCTTGGCGGATATTACACAAGTAAAAATAACTTCGAAGATAAGTCTGGAATTAAATCATTCAAGAACGATTTTGGTGGTTATGGTATTTATCTTTTTGATGGTAATGTGAACACATTTGCGTGGCCGTATTACTTCCAAATGTTAGATGAATTCAAAGAAATTCTTTATGCTCCAAGTGTGGACATTAAGTCACTAGACATGCCAGATGTGGAATCACATATTATCCAGTTGGAAGAAAACGAACAGATGTTGAGTGACTTGAAATCACTTAAATATGCTCAACGCAAACGTATGTTCGATTCCATCACAGATTATCTTATCGCCGTTGCAAATCGTATCACACGAGATGAGAATCGATTGGACAAGCTCATCGATATCGTAAAGAAACATAAACAACCGTTGATTTTCTATCGTTACAATGATGCTCGTGACGCAGTGATTGAGAAATTAAACGAACATGGTATTTCACATCAGTTGATTTCTGGAAACACGAACTTTGAAGAAATCGACCATTCATCTACAGCTCCAATTTTAATTCAATATCAAGCTGGTGCTGCGAGTATCGAGTTGAAAAACTCTGACTGTACGATTTTCTATGAAAACCAAAGTTCACACATTTCTTTAATTCAAGGTCGTGGACGTAATGTACGACGTGCGATGGAAACAGATTTAGTTCATCACTACTATCTAATCAGTGACTGTGGTTTCGACCAAGAATTGTATGAACGAGTACATCGTGGAGAAGAACTAAGTAACGAAATCTTAGAAGAAATGGCAGAAGAATTTATTTAGAGGTGATAATGTGTTTGAGATTATGAAAGAAATCACTTGGATGACACCAAGTAAAGTGTTGAGAACATCATGTGCTGTGATTACAACGCTTATAGCTTCAACAATTATTATTGGTAGTTTGGACTTTATTTTCGGTCTAACTACAAAATTTATTATAGAAAGGTTCATGTAGAATGACAAAACAAGAAAAGATTAAACAAATGAATCGTAGTGTATCTCGATTCAAGAAAAGTAAATATGAAATTCTGAAATTCAAACATACTAGAGCATCTGCTTTAGTGCAAGATTACAAAAATGAATGGGAAACAGCATCGTCTAAAAACTGGTTATTCCGTAAGTATTATTTGATGCATCTACAAGAAGAAGTCGCAATGCATGTGTGGGGAATTCTGCTTACAATCATATTAGCGATTGTAATGAGTCAGTTACACTCTCAAATCATGTCAATCGAGATTTTAGCAAAATACGCAACAATTGTAGATGCTGCTATCACTTCACTAGTATTTTTACCACTAGCATTTGCTATTTATGTATTCTTTTCAGCAGAGAGTGAGTTTTTCTACTATGCTGGAAAAGCAATGGAGAGTGAACAACGACACTATGAAGCACTTCGAGAAGAAGCATTACGATTGAGAGGTGATAATAAATGAAACAATTGTTATCACCAAGAAATAATTTCGCACGAAACATTAGCGATTTAATGCACGAGCATGATATGACAGATAAAGAAATTGCTCAAATATTAGAAATCCCAGTAGAGAAGTGGATTGAGAAAAAACAATTTAAAGAACCAGTGACTCTAGAGGAGTTAATGTTC
>CAJPNA010000122.1 GCA_905371865.1 uncultured Carnobacterium sp. | reverse complement strand
CCAATTCTGGCACCAAATATTTAATGCTTTGTTGGAATAGAACATTTTTACGGATTTGTGTCGAACTAATATCCATCTTCGGTGCTGTAATCCATAGGACTGGATATGGCGTTTCTTTTTCATATTCTGGACGTTCAACCCCGACAAATTGTACTTCATGAACTAATTCATCCACTCTATGCCATGTCGGTAAATAATCCACCATATCTCCACCAATAATAAAGAAATATTCCGTATTTGGATTTTTTCTCTTTAAGAGCTGAATCGTATCATACGTATAACTCTTCTCATTACGCTCGAGTTCAATCGTCTCGATATCAAAATAAATATTATCTTGAATCGCCAAACGTGTCATTTCCACACGGGTATTCGCATCAATGGTCTTTTTCTCATCCACATGTGGCGGAATATGACTTGGTAAAAAGTAAACCTTGTCTAAGCCTAATTGCACACGTGCTTGTTCAGCCATAATTAAATGTGCAATATGTGGCGGATTGAAACTACCTCCGATAAGCCCTACGCGTTCTACCAGCATTTCTTCACCGAAATTTTCAGTTTTGTTTAATATCTCAGAAAAAATATTGAGTTCAGCAACCATCGTCTATCGACCTCTTTTTTTGAATTCTGCAAATCGTACTGAAAGATCTCTATGTTTTGGATTTCGTGCTTCTTTATATAACACAATTGTATGCCCAATCACTTGAATGATGGTACTCCCAGTCGCTTCTGCAATTGTTTTGGCAGCTTCTTGGGGCTCCTCTAATGTGTTTTGCAATAAAGTCACTTTAATCAATTCGCGTTTCTCAACAGCGTTTTGAATTTGATGAATCATCTCTTCGCTAAGTCCGCCTTTTCCAATTTGGAAGATTGGCTTCAACGCATGTGCTTCTTTTTTGAAGAACTGTCTTTCTTTCCCTTTTAATTCCATGAAAGCTCTCCTTTCTTTAAATAATCGATTGACGTTGAATCACGTCAACTTCTTTTGGACTCCATACCGATACCGTACCTGGTTTTTGAATCGTTACCCAACCAAGACCTGCAATCACTAAGTCCGTTTTTTCTTTAATCGTAAATGTCTTCTTCACTAATTTTGGATACAACTTCATATTGTCTCCTGTTGGTGGCGTTAGAAGTGTTCCTGCATGTTTTTCGTAAAACTCTGTCGCCTTCTCCAACTTCGTGCGATGCAAGTCGATTGTTTGCGGTGTATAGAAGGTAAATGAATTTCGTTCTCCTTGTTCATAATCGACACGAATCAAGCCACCGATAAAAATTGTTTGCTCGCTATTTAATTGGAAGGTCTTTGGTTGTAACTCTTTTTGCGGTAAGACTTTCTTCATTTCTTTTTCCGCTAAGTAGTGCGTAATTTGGTGACGGTGAATAATCCCTGGTGTATCCACTAATGAAGAATGTTCATCAAATGGAATATCAATTTGTCCAAGAGTTGTTCCTGGATATTGAGAGGTTGTAATCACTTCGCCTGTTTCACCAATACTTTGAATCAACTTATTAATGAGCGTTGATTTCCCTACGTTTGTTACTCCTACGACATACGCATCTTTACCTTTACGGTACTCGTTAATCTTCTCAAGCAACTCGTCAATTTGAATCCTTTTATGACCGCTCACAAGAAGGGTATCGACTGGTTTAATGCCGTACTCCTTTGCATGACGTTCAATCCAAGCTTTCAGACGATTACGGTTCACCGATTTTGGATATAAGTCTACCTTATTGGCAACAAATAGAATTGGGTTATCGCCCACAAAACGTTTTAAACCAGAAATCATGCTTCCATATAAGTCGAATAAGTCAACAACAAAGACAACAAGTGCATCTTCATCGGCGATACTACTTAACATCTTTAAGAAATCATCATCTGTTAGAGATGCTGGTTGTAACTCATTATAATTACGGAGTCTAAAGCAACGTTGGCAATAGAGAGGGCCTTCACTTTCCAGCATTTTATTTAATGCACTTTGCGGTGTGTACCCCGTTCCTTTTGGATCTTCCGTTTGGATTATTGCTCCACATCCAATACATACATACTGTTCCATGATTAATCCTCCCATTTCTTATGATAGGACGCGCCTTGTGTTACTACAAAAATTCCTTTTTCAAAGAAACGATTGATTTTTGTTTTCCAAGCATCGCTCTCTTTTCTAGGTTTTACGATAATGGTTCTAACTCCAAATGTATTCGCCCCTAGAATATCTGTTAATAGTTGGTCCCCCACCATGACTGTTTTTGATTTATCAAAACCCAGTAATTGTTGTGCCGCTTTGAATCCTTTGTGCAGTGGCTTCAAACCAGGATACACATACGGAACATCCAACTGAGTTGCGGCATCTTTGATACGATGTTCATTATTATTCGACACAAGAACAATCTTGATGCCTGCTTTTTTTAATGAACGTACCCAGGTAAGTAAGTTATCATCAATTTCTTTTTCGTCCCAGCCAATCAGCGTATTATCTAAATCGGTTAAGACGACCTCGATTCCATTTTCTTGTAAGAAAGCAACGGTAATCTCTTGAAAGGTCTTTTTAAACCACGTTGGTTTGAATAGTGCCATAGTTCTCCTTCTACTTTACGTCAACGCCTTGTGCATCAATTTCAAGCACACGAATCTTGCAATCTTTCAGCGTTGTTTCTAAATACTTTTCTAATGTTTGTACAAAACGATCGCCTTGTTCTTTATGAACAAACGTCATCACTGTTGGTCCAGCTCCACTAAGGTAAGTCCCGTATGTATCTAGACCTTCATCTTGGGTAATCCTACGAACCTCTTCCATCCAAGGAACGAGCGTTGAACGATACGTTTCATGGAATAAGTCCTTCTCAACAATTGATGAAATAACTTTCCAATCTTCGACCATTAATCCAGCTACTAATACATTACTACGGCTACTTGCTTCTACTGCCACACCGTATGCTAGCGAACTTGGCAGTACGCCACGGCTCTTCTTCGTTGATAATTGAACGTTTGGAATGACAGCGACCATTGCAATCGGTGCCTCCACATTCTTATGAACCGTCAATACTTCTTGTGTGTGGTAATCATACGTAGCGACTACGACGCCTCCTAAGATTGCCGGGACGACATTGTCAGGATGTCCTTCAAAAAAGGTTGCCCATTTGACTTTTTCGTCGTTTGTTAACTGTAGGTCGCCTAATACATTGGCTAATTCGATTCCGGCAACAATCGCACTCGAACTACTTCCAAGTCCTCTTGTTAAAGGAATCTCACTTTCGCATACGAGTTTATGCGGTGCTAATGTTGGGCAAACTTTTAGAGCAGTCTCGATAATTAAGTTTTCTTCATTTGTAGGAATTTCTTCTCCAAACGGATGTGTAATTACCCATTCGCTAGATGCTTCTCCTAAGTGAAGTGTTAAATATAAATTAACTGCAATCCCAAGCGAATCGAAGCCTAGTCCGATATTGGCTGAAGTTGCTGGAACTTTAATTGTTAATGCCATTATGCTTCCTCCAAGATTGGATAAATAGCGACTTCATTTAAGTTTGAGAATGCTTCTTTCACTTTGGCTAACTCACTAGCTGTTAAAGCTGTATAACGAACCCCGAATTCACCTTCACTGTTTGCTACAATTTCTCCATTGAACGGAGCTTCTTCCAAGTTTCCTTTTCCATAGACGAAATAAGAACTTGTTGCTGCTTCTGAACTGAATTCCACTAATGGGCTGTCTACACGGCCAAATGTTTCCACCGCACTACCGTTACCTTTACGGCGAAGTACTTCCACTACGTCTGCTAAGACACTTGTTGCTGTTGGAAGGGAGCCAGCTCCTTTTCCGTAGAATAAAACTTCATCCACTGCGTTTCCTGTTACAGAAATCGCATTGTTTTCATAATGCACTTGCGCTAATAAATGAGTTGCTGGTACAAAAGTAGGTGCTACTTCAAGAGAAACTTTTTCGCCGCCGCTAAGTGCTTTAGCTAGCAGTTTAATTGCATACCCATGTTCAGAAGCCATCTTCATATGAGATGTTGTGACTCCAGAAATTCCCGTTTTAGCCACTTCATCAAAAGTAACATTTACGCCAAAAGCTAAACGCGTTAAAATCATTAATTTATAGGCTGCATCGTGACCTTCCACATCGCTTGTTGGATCCGCTTCAGCAAATCCTTTTTCTTGAGCAATCTTCAGTGCTGCTTCGTAGCTGAGCCCTTCTTTTTCCATTGAGCTTAAAATAAAGTTTGTTGTCCCATTAACGATACCAACGATGGATTTCACTTCATTCGTTTCAAAATGTTGCACCATCGGACGCAAAACTGGAATTCCACCGCCAACACTTGCTTCATAGTACAAGTACACATCTTCTAATTTAGCGAGTGTTGTCAATTCAACTCCATGAACAGCAATTAAATTTTTATTGGCTGTTACAACTGATTTTTTCGCTAATAAGCAAGCTTTCACATAATCATATGCGGTTGTGATTCCGCCCATCACTTCAACTACTAATTCGATTTCTGGGTCCTTAGTGATATCGTTAATATTGTTTGTAAATACAACATCTGTTTGTTGCATCAACTCTGGTTCACGAACTAAAGCCGTCTTAATCTCGATTTCTTCTGGAAGTACTCTCTGTAATTTTGCTACATTTGTTTTCAAAATATTATAAACACCGCTACCAACAGTGCCAAATCCTAATAGCGCAATTTTCATTTATTTCAATCCTCATCTAATATATTGAAAAGCCACAGCACAGACACTCTGCGCCGTGGCTTTACTCACAGTTATTATTTTAATCTTGTAACATTTCAAAAATTTCAATTGTCACTAAATCAATATCATCAAATTGGAATGTTTGATTTGTTTCTACATCTACTAATTCAAAATTACTTGTTTCTTGATTAAAAGTAACGATAACTTTTTCAACGCCATCTTTTTCGAAGCGACGCACCTCGATATCTGAATCTTGTGCCGCCATTGTTTGTAAACGTTGGACAATTGCAACTAATTGTGAAGGTTTCATATAATTACTACCCCTTTCAAACTTTCTTCCATTATTCTACCATAAAACCCATCTTTGATAG
>CAJPNA010000121.1 GCA_905371865.1 uncultured Carnobacterium sp. | reverse complement strand
GTACTTAAAAGATAACCCACTTTTACGTCGTCCAATCCAAAAAGAGGACGTTAAACTTCATCCAATCGGCCACTGGGGAACAATCGCAGGACAAAACTTTATTTATGCGCACTTAAACCGTGCTATTAATAAATATGACTTAGATATGTTCTACATTGAAGGGCCAGGTCACGGTGGACAAGTAATGGTTTCTAACTCTTACTTAGATGGATCTTACACAGAGTTATACCCACAAATCACTCAAGATGAAGCAGGGTTCAAACAATTATGTAAAATCTTCTCATTCCCTGGAGGAATTGCGTCTCACGCGGCTCCAGAAACTCCTGGTTCAATTCACGAAGGTGGAGAATTAGGTTACTCATTATCACATGCTACAGGTGCTGTTTTAGATAACCCTAACGTAATTGCAGCAGCAGTTATTGGTGACGGAGAAGCAGAAACTGGTCCTTTAGCAGCTGGTTGGTTCTCAAACACATTCATCAACCCAGTAAACGATGGTGCCGTTTTACCAATCCTTTACTTAAACGGTGGAAAAATCCACAACCCAACTATTTTAGCTCGTCGTACAGATGAAGAGTTAACACAATTCTTCAATGGTTTAGGATGGGATCCAATCTTCGTAGAAGGAACAGATCCTGAAAAAGTTCACCCATTAATGGCTGCTAAATTAGATGAAGCAATTGAAAAAATTCAAGCAATTCAAAAAGAAGCTCGTGCTAAGAGCGCCGAAGAAGCTACAATGCCACATTGGCCAGTATTAGTAGTACGCACTCCTAAAGGTTGGACAGGTCCAAAAGAATGGAACCATGAGCCAATCGAAGGTGGATTCCGTGCTCACCAAGTTCCAATTCCAGTATCTGGAGAAGCTATGGAACATATCGATAGTTTATTAGACTGGTTAAAATCATATCGTCCAGAAGAATTATTCGATGAAAATGGTAAATTAGTAGAAGAAATTGCTGCAATTTCTCCAAAAGGCCCACGTCGTATGAGCATGAACCCAATTACTAACGCAGGGGTTGTAAAACCTATGGAAATTACTGATTGGACTAAACATGCCATCGATACCTCTAAACCAGGTGCTATCCAAAAACAAGATATGATTGAATTTGGTAAATTTGCTGCTGATTTAGTAAGAGCAAATCCAGATAACTTCCGTATCTTTGGACCAGACGAAACGAAATCTAACCGTCTAAACGAAGTCTTCAAAGCAACGAACCGTCAATGGGTTGGTCGTCGTGACGAAAGCTACGATGAATGGATTTCACCAGTTGGTCGTGTTATCGACTCACAATTATCAGAACACCAAGCAGAAGGATTCTTAGAAGGTTATGTATTAACAGGTCGTCACGGATTCTTCGCATCTTACGAATCATTCTTACGTGTAGTGGACTCAATGATTACTCAACACTTCAAATGGTTACGTAAAGCTAAAACTCACGCTCCATGGCGTAAAAACTATCCATCATTAAACTTGATTGCAACATCAACAGTGTTCCAACAAGACCACAATGGATATACTCACCAAGATCCAGGTTTATTAACACACTTAGCTGAGAAAAAACCTGAATTCGTACGTGAATACTTACCAGCGGATACAAACAGTTTAATGGCTGTTATGGCTGAAGCTTTAAGTTCAGAAGATAAAATTAACTTAATCGTTTCTTCAAAACACCCACGTCCACAATTCTACTCAGTAGAAGAAGCTAAAGAATTAGTACGTGAAGGTTACAAAGTAATTGATTGGGCTTCAACAGTGAAAGAAGGAGAAGAACCAGACGTAGTAATTGCTGCTGCAGGTACTGAACCTAACTTAGAAGCATTAGCAGGTATCTCAATCTTGCACAAACAATTCCCAGAATTGAAGATTCGCTTCATCAACGTAGTAGATATCTTAAAATTACGTTCTCCAAAAGTGGACCCACGTGGTTTATCTGATGAAGAATTTGATAAATTATTTACTGCTGACAAACCAGTTGTATTCTGCTTCCACGGTTATGAAGGTATGATTCGTGACTTATTCTTTGATCGCAACAATCATAACGTTCATATCCACGGATACCGTGAAAACGGAGATATCACAACTCCATTCGATATGCGTGTATTATCTGAAATGGACCGCTTCCACGTTGCTAAAGATGCTGCGGTTGCTGTATACGGCGACAAAGCTAGTGAATTTGCTGCGAAAATGGACGAGACTGTGGAATTCCACCACAGCTACATCCGTGAACACGGGGAAGATATTCCTGAAGTTGTGAGCTGGCAATGGGAAAACGTGAATAAATAATTCATCTAACAGGGTGCGTCAGAAATGAGGCACTCTTTTTGTGCTTATAATAAAATAAATAGAAAAATGATTATTCAGAATCCTTGCGGATTTGTTTATAGTGGCTATAATGTTGCACCGACTCGAGCCTAGAGTCTCTCGTCTTCGAAGCTTCAAACTCGGAGTATGGTATAAATCCCAACTCCGAGTAATTCACATCCGATGCTTACCTCATTATTGCCACTATAAAATCCGCTAAACTCTGAATAATCATCTTTATAATTACACCAAAATGTATTTCTGAGACATCCTGTAAGAGACTGCTGGAAATGAGAGAATACTTCCTCCAATTCTTTGCGGATTTTTTTATAATAGATGTAATGTTGTAACGGTTCGAGTCTCTATGAGTCTCTCACCTTTAAAGCCTCAAAAAGGGAGTAAGGAATCAATTCCTAACTCCCTTTAATTCGCATTTAATACTCGTCACATTACTGCTATTATAAAATACGCGAGATTTTCCGTAATTATTATATCTGCTGTTTTATTGGCAAATACAGAATGTATTTCTAAGGTACGCTGTTAGAGAAGCAGGGAGGAGAAAAGGGATAATTCGTCTAGTTCCTCGTAATCATTTAATTTTTTAGTGCAGAAAAATAATCATTGCTAAGGTAGCCTGTCAGTGGAGGAGGAAAAGGGGAAATAATTACTCCAAATCTTTGCGGATTTAATATATCTGTTGCTTCATCGACTAATATATAATGCTTTTCTGAGGCATAATGTTAGAGAAGGTGGAGGAGATAAAAAGGAGTTTTGATAGGTATTTTCAAAAAATGAAAATATATGGGTTGACTTTCAAAAAAATATGTGTTAGTTTAAGTTCAACAATTAAATCAAATGGTTATTGAACTGAGGTGCGGATGACAAGAGTACAGGAAACTGGAAAGGGGATTTCGCCGAAACGTGAAAACGTTGGGGGCTGGTCATAATAGGTCAGTCACTGTCATGACATCTGCCCAGATACTCATGAAGTGCAATCAATTACCGGGCAAAAGAATGACTACTTATGACTTTAATGGGGAATCACGGCTTTTGTTCGTGGTTCCTTTTTTGTGTGAAAAAGATGAACCAGTTTGATAATCGAAAAGGAGAGAAAGAAAATGAAAAAAATTTTTGGCGCAATTGCAGCTTTAGCAATGATAGTAGGATTAGCAGCGTGTGGAACTCCTGCGAATCAAGGGACAACAAACCCTAATCAATTAGTAGTAGGGATGGAAGCAGGTTATCCTCCATTTAACTGGACACAAAATGACGACACAAACGGGGGAGTGAAAATCCAAGGTACAAACCAATATGCCGGTGGATACGATGTTGAGATTGCGAAATTAGTGGCTCAAAAATTAGGAAAAGAATTAGTTATCGTTAAAACTGAGTGGGATGGTTTAACGCCAGCACTTATCTCTGGTAAAATTGATGTTATCATTGCTGGTATGAGTCCTACAGAAGAACGTAAAGCAACAATCGACTTTACAGATTCATACTATGATTCACAATTAGTATTAGTGGTAAAAAAAGGTTCAAAATATGCGAATGCTACTTCATTATCTGATTTTGCCGGAGCAAAAGTAACAGCTCAATTAAATACTTTCCACTACTCAGTAATTGACCAAATTACTGGTGTTGAAAAAGTAACAGCAATGGATAACTTCCCAGCAATGCGCGTAGCCTTACAAGCTGGAACAATCGATGCATACGTTTCTGAATTACCGGAAGCACAATCAGCACAATCAGCGAATAGCGACTTCGTAATGGTTAAATTAACAAATGGTTTCCAAACATCACCAGAAGATACTCAAACAGCTGTTGGTGTAAGAAAAGACAGCACATTAACAAAAGAAATCAACGAAGTATTAAAAACAATCTCTAGCGAACAACGCTTAGAAATTATGCAAAAAGCAATTAAGAATCAACCTGCAGCGGAATAACCAGGATACGAGGGCGAACGCTCAGGACTGAATCACTGGACCGGAGTAACGCAAAGGACTTGGCACAAGTCGTGCGGATACTACGGGAAGTGGACGTCAGTCCTGTGAGCCTGAGTTCAACTACAGGATGTGAGCAATCGCGTTCAGAAATGGACCGTTGGAAAATCCTTCACAGTGCGAAGGATTTGAAACAAAAGAGAAGGAACGTGAAACGTTCTGCGGACGTTTCGGGAAACGCACGCGATTTCTGCGAAGACTAACTCAACTACAGGATGTGAGGTTGAGCTCACCACTGCGCAAGAGCACTGACTGAATATAGAAAACAAACATAACACACCGTCACCTTTTGTGGCGGATACATATAATTTACAGAAAGTAGGAAAATTAATGAGTATTGATTGGATTGTAAAAATCATTCAACAAAACTGGCAGATGTTTTTAATAGGTGCCTGGATTACACTTTATATTTCAGTTATCGGTACAATTATCGGTACAATTATCGGGATGTTTATCGGATTTGTTAAAACTATTCCTCTACCAGAAAAAGGAGCAAAACGTGTCTTCTTAAAAATTGCAATCGGAATTTTAAATTGCTATACAGAGTTCTTCCGTGGAACACCAATGATCGTACAAGCGATGGTAATTTACTATGGAACAGCATTAATGTTTAATTTAAACTTAGATGTAACATTTGCTGCGATTTTTATCGTATCCATTAACACAGGGGCATATATGTCAGAAATCGTTCGTGGTGGGATTATCTCTATCGACCAAGGACAATTTGAAGCCAGCCAAGCTATTGGGATGACTCACTGGCAAAC
>CAJPNA010000120.1 GCA_905371865.1 uncultured Carnobacterium sp. | reverse complement strand
CGGTATTCTTTTGGTTGTTCTTCGAATAAGTTCATTGATGGCATTGAAACAACTGATACATCAATCCCTTCTTCAGCTAGAACCTTTTGCGCTTCGATGGCAAGAGCTACTTCAGAACCTGTCGCAATCAAGATACCTTCTGGTGTATCGCATTTTTGAGGACTTACTACATATGCCCCACGTTTCACACCTTCGTATGCTAATTCCTGTGAATGTTCAAGAACTGGTAAATTTTGACGTGAGAACACTAATACTGATGGACGGTCTTTTGTTTCTACAGCCACTTTCCATGCAGCAGATACTTCGTTCCCATCAGCAGGACGAATCACGTTTAAGTTTGGCGTTGCACGGAAGGCTGCTAATTGTTCGATTGGTTCATGCGTTGGTCCATCTTCCCCTACTGCGATAGAGTCATGTGTATACACATAGATTGCTGGTAGGTGAGAAATGGCTGCAACACGCATTGCTGCTTTTAAGTAATCTGCGAATACAAAGAATGTACCCCCATAGACACGGTTACCACCATGAAGAAGCATACCGTTCATCGCAGCTCCCATCGCAAATTCACGAACCCCAAACCAAATATTTCTTCCACCATAATTTTCGTGAGAGAAGTCGCTGTCTGCTTTGTTCATTGTGTTGTTTGATGAAGAAAGGTCTGCAGACCCACCCAATAAGAATGGAATATGTTTTCCTAATTCTTGAATCGCAGCTTGGCTTGTCACACGAGAAGCCATTGCTGGGCTACCAAATTCATAGGAAGGCAATACTTTTTCTAAGTCTACTTCAATATTTTCTGCAAAGCTATCTTCGAATTCTTTTGCAAGTTCTGGATAAGCTTGTTTATAGCCTTCGAATAATGTTTTCCATTCATTGTAGTCATTTTCACCTGTTTGGACTAATAATTTATCAAACCGGTGTTGTACTTCTTCAGGCACTTCAAATGGGCCATATTCCCATCCGTAGTTTGCTTTTGCTTCTGCAATACCGTCAAGTCCTAAAGGAGCACCGTGAACTTTGTTAGTCCCTTGGTTTGGAGCACCGTAACCAATAACCGTTTTGACTTCAATAATCGTTGGTTTTTCTTTTTGGCATTGTGCTTCTTCAATAGCTTCTGCGATTTCATCTAAGTCGTTTCCATCTTCAACACGAATATAGTTCCAACCTAATCCTTTGAAGCGTTTCTTCACATCTTCATTGAACACTTTATTTAATGGTCCATCTAAACAGATGTCGTTTGAATCGTATAAAACGATTAATTTATTTAATTTCAAAGTTCCTGCAAGAGACGCGGCTTCATACGAGATTCCTTCCATTAGGTCCCCGTCACCACATAATACATAAGTATGGTGGTCCACAACTGGGTAGCCTTCACGATTGAATTTTGCTGCTAAATGAGCTTCAGCCATAGCCATCCCAACACCGTTTGCAAACCCTTGTCCAAGCGGACCAGTAGTTGCATCTACCCCATCTGTGTCATGTACTTCTGGGTGCCCCGGTGTTTTACTTCCAAGTTGACGGAAGTTTTTCACATCTTCAATTGATAAGTCATAGCCAGATAAATGTAATAAAGCATATAACATTGCAGATCCATGACCTGCTGATAATACAAAGCGATCGCGATCGACCCAATTAGAACGTTTTGGGTTTACCTTTAAATATTTAGACCAAAGTACATATGCCATTGGCGCTGCACCCATTGGTAGGCCAGGGTGTCCTGAATTCGCAGCTTGAATGGCATCCATACTTAGTGTACGAATCGTATTCACTGCTAGTTGATCGGTTTTATCAAACATACAATCACTCCTTAAAAATAGTTTTCCTTAATAGGAACTTACTACTCTATTTTACTAAATTCAAACATTCTTTTGCAACCGTTATTCTAATCTTTAATAAAATAAAGTAACCCCTTGCAAAATTGATTTAATTTTATTCGAGAAATAAGTACTTAAAAATAAAAAGAGGCTGAAATTCATCAACCTCCTAGTCCTTATTCTTCTCCTCGATTATGTAATCCTTTTTCTTTTTGGATTGCTTTTAGTTTATCAGGAGTTACATCATTTCCTTCTTCGTCAACAATTTTTAATCCTTCAATATGATTACGCATACCTCCACGAAAAGCTTCTAGATACTCTTGACGTAGGAGTTGTTGTTCTTTTTCTTCTGTAGGTGTTAATTTTCCTTCTTTTTTCTTTTTAGCCAATTCATTGATACGACTAATCTTCTCTGGTGATAACATTTCTTCATTCCTTTCCTTTTATTCATCCCTAGTGTATCACGATTTATAAAAACTTCCTAAAAATCCGATTTACATACGAACATTTGTTTGATTTTCTAGTGTGGTCTATGATAAACTATTTTTAAAGAAGGAGATGTTCCGATGACAAATTTAAAAGATTCAAGACAATTAGATGTTTTACAGTTTATTTATAAAGAAGTTCAAGAGCACGGTTATCCGCCAACAGTGCGTGAAATTTGTAACGCCGTTCAGCTCTCTTCAACTTCTACCGTTCATGGCCACTTGTCCAGATTAGAAAAAAATGGATTCATTCAACGCGACCCAAGTAAGCCTCGTGCGATTGAATTAACAATGGCAGGTTTAAAGGCTATTGGTGCAAAGGCAACTGCTATTCCAATGCTTGGTGTGGTTACAGCGGGTGAACCAATTCTTGCTGTTGAAGAAGCTAGTGACTTCTTTCCGATTCCACCCGAATTACAAAACGAATCTGATGATCTTTTTATGTTGCGTATTAAAGGGGATAGTATGATTAATGCTGGAATCTTTGATGGTGACTCTGTCATCGTTCGTAAACAATCAACTGCAGCCAATGGAGAGATTGTCATTGCGATGACCGAAGAAGACACTGCTACTTGTAAGAGATTTTACTTGGAAAAGGACCACGTTCGTTTAGAACCTGAGAATGACACAATGGAGCCAATTATTCTTCCAAATTGTACTATCCTAGGAAAAGTAGTTAGCTTATATCGTAGTCGTATTTTCTAAAACAAACGAAAACCTCCGCCCATTATTGGACGGAGGTTCTTTCTTATTTATTAAGCTTTTAAGGTTACTTTCCCTACTTCTTCTTTTCCTTCAATAGAACCTTCTGTTGCAATAGAGATAGAATCTACCTTATCCATATTCGTAAAAAGAACCATCATCGCAGTATTTTTACCCGCTGCTTTTAACGCTTCTAGATCAACTGTCGATAACACTGTGTTCTCATCTACCTTTTGCCCTACAGTTACTGTTGTTTCAAAAGGTACTCCTTTTAACTCAACCGTATCAATTCCCATATGAACAAGCACTTCAAGTCCTCCCGAAGTTTGAATTCCTATAGCGTGAAGTGTTGGAAAAACATTGACTACTTCTCCTTTAACAGGTGAAGTAATGACACCATTTGCTGGGATGACTGCAAAGCCGTCTCCCATCATCTTTCCAGAAAACACTGGATCATTCACTTGTGTAATTGGAACAATTTCCCCAGCTACAAGTGCAAAAACTAAAACTTCTTTTTCTACTTGATTCTTTTTAAAAAATCCAAACATTTTATCGTCTCCTTATTCTGGCTGAATAGCATGTAATGTATTTGAGAAAATTGACCGTTTCCGTTCTTTATCGATTTCCTTATAGTAACTATATAAAATATCGACAATGACAAGAACTGGAAATTGAGGTGTAATCGTCGTTCCTTGCTCCAAAGCATTTTTCATCGCAATCAGCACCAATTCATCACAATCATTTTGCAACTCTTCGCTCTTCTTAGAGGTAATCAGAACAGTTTTAGCTCCTTGAAGTTTAGCGATATTCACGGCATTCACAACACTCTCGTTAGCGGATACCGTAATTCCAATAACAAGGCAATCCTCATCCACTAACACTCGGTTCATAAGCATCGTATGTAAATCCGTAATCGCCTCGCAAATCATCCCGAGCCTCATAAAACGAAATTTCATCTCAAGGGCTGCAAGACCTGAGCTTCCTTGCCCGTAAATATACACACGCTTCGCCTTACTAAGCATATCACAAACATGAATGAGTTGTGATTCATTAATAAGCGTGAAAGATTTCGTTAAGAGGTCCGCATAATCATCTAACACGATTTTTGTTAAATCATTATGCAAGTTCGTCTCTTCTTGCTTCCCTTTTTGATAATCATAAATAAACTGCCTATATCCTTTATACCCACACTTTTGAGCAAATCTTGTTAAGGATGGAATGGATACGAATAATCTCTTTGATACTTCTTGTGCGGATAACGACTCATTTTCGGGAATCAGCCCCAAGAAATATTTCGCAATCGTTTTTTCAATCGGCGTCAAAGTATCATAAATCGATTCAATCATCGGCGCTACTTTTTTCTCAAATGACAACATCTGCTTTTCCCCTTTGCATTGTTACCTTCATTATAGCACAGGTTTCTAAAAAGATTTTGCCTTTTTTCAAAAAATAAAAATGGACCGATCTTTGGGACCAGTCCATCTACACAGGTGTTTGAACTGACTAGTCGTCTACACCTAAAATTTCATTAATATTGTTCTTATAAAGAATTGCTTTCGCACCGTAAATGGCTTGAATACCACCTTTTACTTCAAGAACATCTACCGCACCGATGTCTTTCAACGTTGCTTTATTAACTTTATCAACCTCTTTAACAGCAACACGTAGACGAGTGATACAAGCATCCACGTCTTCGATATTTTCCGCTCCACCTAGAGCTTCGATAATACGAACACTGTCTTGTTTCAAGCTGTCGCGTGTTTCAACAACTGGTTTGTCATCTGATTCTAAAGAATCTTCAAGACGACCAGGAGTTGCTACGTTAAATTGAGTGATGAACCATCTGAATACTACATAGTATAGACCGCTCCAGATTAAACCAAATGGAATTTGTAATAACCAGTTTGTCTTATCATTTCCTTGTAAAACACCGAATAATGTGAAGTCGATAACCCCACCTGAGAATGTATTACCAATAGAGATATTTAGAATATCAGCGATGAAGAAACTTACCCCATCAAGGAATGCGTGAACAACATATAATACTGGGCTTACGAATAAGAACATGAACTCAATTGGTTCTGTAATCCCCGTAATAAATGAAGTTAATGCAACCCCGAAGAATAAACCTGCATATTTTTTACGACGATCTTT
>CAJPNA010000119.1 GCA_905371865.1 uncultured Carnobacterium sp. | reverse complement strand
TCTTAAAAGTGATAACAAAACGAAGAATGGAAAAATAGGATAGATACAACAATAAATAACATGAAAATTCACACAATAGTATAGGAAAATTTAAAAAATATGATATAATTTATAAAAGAGAAATTGTTCAACTAGTAACATTTTCTAATTTTTTATCCAGATCTTGAAAACGCTTATCTGTATAGTAAAGCGATTTGAAAAGGAGTGATTGTCAAGTGCAACAAATGGCAGAATATTTATTTCATGAAGGTAGAAACTTTCATAGTTATGATTATTTGGGTAACTTTCTAACTGAAGAAGGTTGTACATTTCGAGTATGGGCTCCTAATGCCAAAGAGGTCTATGTGACTGGTGATTTTTGTAATTGGGAACCTACTAAATTTGCTATGAAACGAATAAATGATAACGGGATATATGAAATAACAATTCCTGGAATTAAGCAATTTGATGCTTATAAATATGTCATCATTCCTTATAATGGAGATTTTCTTTGGAAAGCTGATCCTTATGCAAGACATGCGGAAACAAGACCTAATACGGCATCAAAAGTATATGAATTTCCGGAATTTACATGGTCCGATTCAAAGTGGATAGAACAAAGAAATATTCCATATCAAAATGCTTTAAATATATATGAGGTAGAATTAGGATCTTTTAAGAGAAAAGAGAATGGAGAATCATACTCTTACCGGGAATTAGTGGATGAATTGATCCCTTATGTAAAAGAGATGAACTATACCCATATTGAATTGCTTCCAATTACGGAATATCCATATGACAAATCATGGGGATATCAAGTGACAGGTTTTTTTGCCGCAACTTCTAGATTTGGGACTCCTGAAGATTTTATGTATTTTGTGGATGAATGCCACAAAGCCAATATAGGAGTTATTTTAGATTGGGTTCCTGGTCATTTTACGAAAGACGCTTTCGGATTATATGAATTTGATGGAACACCTTGCTACGAGTATGGAGATCTCCGGAAACAAGAACATAAAGGCTGGGGGACAAGGGTTTTTGATTATGGAAGGTCAGAAGTACTATCTTTTCTATTCTCTAGTGCTGTTTTTTGGATTGAAAAGTTTCATATTGATGGCTTAAGAGTCGATGCAGTCAGTTCCATGTTATTTTATAACTACTGTAGAAATGAGGAAGAGTCTGCAAGGAATATATACGGTGGTTTTGAAAATCTTGAGGCTATTCATTTTATTAAAGAACTGAATCAATTTGTGAGAACTCATTATCCAGGGGTGATGATGATTGCCGAGGAGTCGACTTCTTATGAAGGAGTAACAAAACCGGTTGAAGAAGGAGGCTTAGGATTCCACTTTAAATGGAATATGGGATGGATGAATGATTCCCTTGAATACTTAGAAACAGATCCTTTGTTTAGAGGAGGAATTCATCATCAATTTACTTTTTCTATGGTGTACGCATTCACTGAGAATTATATTTTACCTATTTCTCATGATGAAGTCGTTCATGGAAAGAAATCACTAGTAGATAAAGCGCCGGTTTCTTACGAAGATAAGTTTGCAAATTACCGTGCCTTTATGGGATATATGATGGCACATCCAGGAAAAAAACTAAACTTTATGGGAAATGAAATTCCGCAAATTATTGAATGGAATGAAGAAAGAGAATTAGATTGGTTTCTACTAAATTATCCGATTCATGATGCTACTCATCGTTATGTGAAAGATTTGAATGCTTTTTATAAAAAACATTCAGAATTGTGGCAGTTAGATGGTGGATGGTCAGGATTCAGGTGGCACGAGGTTCAAGATATTTGGAATAATGTTTTCGCGTTTTCTAGAATAAATGAATCTGGGGATGAAATTTTAGTTATTTCTAATTTTTCAGGAAACTTAATCAGAAATTATAAATTAGGTGTTTCTAAATGGGGTAGTTATAAGGTAGTTTTAAATTCTGATGCAAGAAAGTATAATGGAAGTGGGCTTATCAATAGAGCTCTTCACACAAAAACTCAACCATATAAAGAGTTTGATTATACTTTGGAGGTAAATGTACCACCGTTTTCAACTTTGTATATTATTAATAATAATTAATCGGAGGATAAACATATGGCAAGAAAAAAAGAAATTGTTGCAATGCTACTAGCTGGTGGACAAGGAACACGTCTCCAAGTTCTTACGAAAGATATGGCCAAACCAGCTGTCCCATTTGGTGGAAAGTATCGAATTATTGACTTTCCACTTTCTAACTGTTCTAATTCAGGAATTTCCACTGTTGGTGTTCTTACACAGTTTATGCCTCTAGAACTTAATTCCTATATGGGGAATGGTAACCCATGGGATTTAGACAGAGTTGATGGAGGTTTAACGATTCTTCCTCCGTATACTGCTGGAAAAACGGGTGAATGGTATAAAGGAACTGCGAATGCCATTTATCAGAATATTAAATATATTGAACAATATGATCCAGAGTATGTTTTAATTTTATCAGGGGATCATATTTACAAAATGAATTACAATAAGATGCTTGATTTCCATAAGGAAAAAGAAGCTGACTTAACAGTTGCTCATATAAATGTACCGTTAGAAGAAGCGAGCCGTTTTGGGATTTTGAATACGAATGATGACCTACAAATCATTGAGTTTCTTGAAAAACCAGAACATCCAATTTCAACCAAAGCCTCAATGGGGATTTATATTTTTAACTGGAAAGTTCTCAAAGAGTATTTAATTCGTGATGAGGAAAATCCTGAAAGTGAAAAAGATTTTGGGAAGAATATTATCCCAATGCTCTTAGAAGAAAATCGTCGAATTTTTGCATTTCCTTTTGCAGGTTATTGGAAGGACGTTGGTACGATTGAAAGTCTTTGGGAAGCCAATATGGACTTAATTAAACGTAGAGATGAATTTAATATCTCTGATAAAACATGGAAAGTTTACTATCGACATGAAGGGAAACTACCTCAATTTATTGGAGATAGCGCTCAAGTAACAGATTCAATGATTTCAGATGGGACGATTGTGTTAGGAACCGTTCATGAATCTATTGTTTCTTCTGGAGTATCCATTGAAAAGAATGCCAAAATTCAAGGAAGTATTATTATGCAAAATGCTGTAATAGAAGAAGGAGCAACGGTAATTAATTCAATTATTGCCGAAGGAACTGTTGTAAAATCTGGAGTAACAGTAGGGCATTCTGAAGTGGAACTTGGTCAAGATATGATTACCGTAATTGGTAAAGATGAGATTGTTACAGAAGATACAAAAGTTGGAGGTAACTAATATGATTAAAGCGTTTTGTGTACTATTTGCAGATAATTATAGAAATGATGATTTACAAGGATTAGTTCGAAATCGTACAGCAGCTGCATTGCCAGTAATCTCTCGCTATCGTATGGTTGACTTTATGATTTCTTCTCTTGTGCATGCCAACATTGATAATATTGCAGTCCTTACCAACCATAACTATAAATCTTTATTAGATCATATGTCTCATGGTAAGGATTGGGATTTGAACCGAAAAAATCGTGGACTTAAATTTATTACTCCTATGTCTAATTATTTATCGACGCGAATTCCTCAGAATAAAATTGAGGCTTTAGCTAACACGATGGTTTATACACAAAGTTTAGATGAAGAATTTGTTATTTTAGCGGATACCAATATTATTGGAAATATTGATTTTAAAGAAATGTTCCAATACCACTTAGATACTGGTTCGGATATTACTGTAGCTTATACTTACAGAAAGCCTAATGTTGGTGAATCACAAATCATTTTTGATGAAAATCATAAAGTATATGAATCTCTTTATCATTTTGATGGGTCAGAAAATATTTGTGCAACTCAAGTAAAAATTTACATTTTGACCAAGGAACTTTTCAATGGCATTGTTAAGAAGGGATTAACTCTAGGATGGGAAGATATTCTTAGAGATTATATTGCCAAAAATTTAGAAACTTTACGAGTGTTTGCTTATCAAATTAAAGGTTATTTGAAGGTTGTTAATAATATCAAAGATTATTATGATTTAAATATGGATATGTTAGATTTTAATAATCTTAAAGATGTATTCCTCTCAGGTACAGATATTATTACACGTGTACAAGATACGGTACCTACTATTTATGGTAAAAACGCTGTTGTAAAAGGATCTATACTTGGTGATGGATCGAAAATTAACGGAACTGTTGAAAATAGTATAATCTTCCGTGATGTTGTTGTAGAAGAAGGAGCGGTTGTACGAAATAGTATTATTTTATCAGATGCAATTATTAAAACAGGTTCTCACCTAGATTATGTAATTGCCGATAAAGGTGTAGTTGTCAAACAGCATACTGTTCTTACAGGAACTGAAGAAGTACAAGTAGTGGTAGATAAAGGTAAAACTGTTTAAAATAAATATTCGAAAAGAAGCTAGAGGTGCTCTCTAGCTTCTTTTTTTTGATAAAAAATAAACGCTAGTCTACAAATGAGTATTTAGTTGGTTGCAACCCTTCAAAGAAGTTAGTACACTAGTATAGATGAGAATACTGAGAAAGGGGAATTTCGAATGCAGAGGAAATATGCTGTCATCGATTTAGAAACAACGGGACCTAAGTACGAACAAGGGGACCGTATTTTCCAATTTGGGTGTACCTTGATTACTGATCATAAAATTGTTGAACATATGACTTTAAACATAAATCCGGAGCAGAGTATTCCCTTTGAAATACAGTTATTAACGGGTGTGACAAATGCTGATGTTGAAAAAGCACCTTATTTTGATGAAGTGGCAATGAATATTTACAATCTATTAGAAGGTCGAACTCTTGTAGCCCATAATGTTGGATTTGACGGACCTTTTATCATTGCTGCTTTAAAAGAGGCTCTAGGGATTGAGTTAGAAGTTCCTTTTATAGATACTGTTCAATTGGCTCAAATTTGTTATCCTTCAGCTATTAGTTATCGTTTAAGTGACTTAACAAATATGTTAAAAATTCCTCATACGCAAGTTCATACAGCTGGAAGTGACGCTAAGGCAACTGCCCAATTATTATTAATACTTCAAGAAAAAATTCATAGTTTTTCTAAGGTAACGCTTGAACAATTAGTTGAATTTTCGAGTGAACTTATTGGGGATACGGGGGATATTTTTAAGGATGCCCTCAGTATTTCTAAAGGAAAAGATAGTAATAATTATTTAATTGA
>CAJPNA010000118.1 GCA_905371865.1 uncultured Carnobacterium sp. | reverse complement strand
ATATAAATGATATATGTGAAGGAGTGGACTCTATGAGTGTTGAAAATGGCTTCAAAACAGTTACTTTTTATATTGATAAAGGAGGAAGCGCAAAAACAACAAATACTTTTAATTATGTAAAAGATGCAGTTTCTACTAGAAATATTAAAGCGTTAGTAATTGACGGAGATAGATCTCGAAATTTAACTAATGTATTTGGAGTAAATGGAGATAAGACAATTGCGGATTTATTTAAATCTGATGGAGAAGATTTCGCTATTTATCCAACTAGTGATCCAAGAATTGATATTATTGTTGGTGATAGTGATTTTACTGACGAAGGGGTCAATATTAGAGGGGCTTCTAGTCCTTACCTAGTCTTATTCACATGGTATTCAATGAATTACCAAATGTTGTCGGAAAAGTATGACTTGATTGTCATTGATACTCATAATGATACCTCAATTGTTACTTCTAATTTGATTGCTGTTAGTGATATTGTAGTATCTGTAACGACGCCAGATGGCCCTAGTTTTACAGCGTGGAGAAATCTACCAGAGTTTATCGAAAAAGTCAAAACTAAAGCACGTAATCCTTTTACTAAAGAGACAGTAGTTGATCTTAAGCTTGGATTGATAGCTAATAATATTATTTTTTATGGCAATAATGTTTCAGCTCCAAGTAAAGAATTCTTATCTTTAGTTGAAAATGATGAGCATTTCTTAGGACTTATTCCCAATCGTCCGATATTTGTAAGTACTTTGCTGGAAGGGAAAAGTATTTTCGAATTAGTAGATGAAATGCCAATACATAAGCAGCAGAAGTACCAGAACCTTCTTGCTGGAGTTAGAGGTATCTACGCAAAAATCAATGCGATGTTAGAATAACAAATACAATATTTATATAAAATATATAACGTGATATAAATATAGGAGAAAATACAATGGTAAAAAATAAGTTTGAAGCATTCAGTGGACAACTAAAAAGAAAAGAAAATAACCTCGAAGAGGAAGCGATAATAGTCAATTCTAATAAAATTCCAGAAGTAAAAAAAATTGATGGTCGTTTGAAAAAACCAGAAGATAAAGTTAAGAGTAAAACAATTGCCATGGTACCTAGAGTTGCTAAAATGTTAACTCAACAGAGATTGAAAAATGCCCCCTTACTATCTGATAGTCAATATATACAAAATTTAATTTGGATGGATGCTACTGGGGAACCATTCTTTGATAGTGAGACTAAAGAAATCTTGCCCGGAAGATA
Source organism: uncultured Carnobacterium sp. (assembly GCA_905371865.1). Taxonomy (GTDB): domain Bacteria; phylum Bacillota; class Bacilli; order Lactobacillales; family Aerococcaceae; genus Granulicatella. Next base: position 3,948 of record CAJPNA010000118.1, on the reverse strand, counting down.
AAAGTGAAATAAATAGTTTAAATTATATAAACTATTTAAATACTTTATTTTGTTAAAGTTGTAAAAATAGATTCGATTTTTAATTACGTTACAAGCAAACCACAATATTAAACTGGATTATTTTCCTGTGTTTAATATTGTGGTTTTTAATATGTTAAAAGTTATCTTCCTTAAATTTCATTCAATCGGATAAATACAACACACTCTTTTTTGTGTTTACATATCGATTTGCTATATAAAGAATTAGCATTACGAGTTTTTGAAGGAACTATTATAGCGAGTGATGAGTTATAAATTTGGCTCTAGTCTATGGTATACTATAAGTAAATCAGTACATGATATATTTGTAAAATAACATAAGGGAGACGTCATGAAGCCATTAAAAATTGTAGGAATCATTTTAGCTAGTTTATTGATTATTGTTGGATTAAGCATAGGAGGATATAAAGTAATGCAAAAAGTAGAACACGATGAGATGGTGAGAATTGTCAAGGGTGAGGAAGTCAAAAAAATTATAGAGGATGATTTGAAAGAAATGGACCAATTTTCTTTAACAAATAAAGGGAAAATAAAGTCTTATCAAATTGATGATAAATCCATCAAACATAGTCCAATGGGAGGGATTAAATTTAAAATTTATATAAACAATGACGAAGAATTATATGTGTTTTTTACTATTAATAAAGATAAAAAAAGTGGAAAGTTAGTTAATGATGGCGGAGGAAACTCTGCTAAATTTGAGAAAATGATAACGGAGGGGGAAAGTGAGTAGACAGTATAGTGATCATGAACGTCAAAAAATTGCTAATGAAGAGTATACAAGTTATTCTGAAACAGATCCCTTGAAAATTATAAACGATAAAGGAAAGAAAGAAACCATCGGTACAGTCCGTCAGGTGATAGAAGACGAGACAGGATTGAAGGCTTATGTGGTTGAGAGCTCAGACAAATCTGAAGTATCCATTCTCTACGAGGGTTCTAAGGAGCCAGGCAAAGATGGTTGGGAAGTGGATTGGAAAGTCAATGATATTCCTATGGCAAAAAATATCATAACCAAAAAGAAAGAAGTGACACCTCAGTTAGAATCAGCAGCTACAACCTTGAATAAGGTATTAGAAAATTATCCGAACGCTAAAATATCAGTTTATGCTCACTCTCTTGGCTCCATGAATGCGCAGTATGCCCTAGCTAATGTTAGGGACATTTCTCGTATTTCAGGAGCTTATATCTACCAAGGACCGAACATCTATCCGGTCTTGACGGAAGAACAACGGCAGCGTGTGGATGCGATGAAATACCGGATTCATAATTATATCGATCAACGAGATACAGTTCCGATCGGATATCCCAAGGATGCCCCAGGATACAAAGCAGAATTGAACAGTAAAAATGCTGTTGGAATCGTTCATCATGTGGATTCGAACTTTAACTGGGATCCCATAGCACAACACATGTGGGGCGGTTATGTATTTAATGAGGATGGTAGTCTCAGAATCAAAAAAGATACCTCATCTTTTGAAAAACGTTATTCATATTTTTTAGATAAAGTTTCCAGTGGCTTGTATTCCTATGCAAAGGCTAAAGAGGCATTGGCTTCAGGTGGTTATACGAGTGGTGAGGAGCTCTTTTTAGACTCCGAACATGCCTTAACGATTTCATCGGGATTGCATGAAGTAGCGAATGCTGGTCAGGAAGAGATTCGTTCCATAGTTCGTAAAGCTCACCAGAAAGCAGAGAAAATAGTAGCGAGTACCTGTCAAGTCCCTTTTGGTTTTATTTTGTCACCTACAGAGGTGGCGACAGCCTATTCTGATGGAGGAGTATCTCGTACGACAATCGTAGATGACCTTGATCATTATTTCTATCCTAAAATCAAAAAAGCAGAAAAATTAGCCGAAGATTTTCAAAGTTTAGAAAAGCAAATAGCAGATGGTGTCCAAAAGATATTAGATAACGATAAAGAGTTAGCAGGGAATTTTAAAGAATGGATGAAAATCAAGTAATCTGGCAGGAATTAAGAACAAAGCAAAACAATCTAGATTCACTAAATGAAAGCAATCGTTCTATTCGCCAACAAAGAGAAAAACAATTTGAAGACCTTCAGCAGAAACGTGACCAATTGTTGCATATGATGGAGAGGAAGTACCAGATGATCCTGCATACCCTGGGACAAGTGGAAGTGGATACTACTGAAGAAAGAGAACGGCTAAATAGAATAGCTTCGCACTTTAGTCAGACAGTATCCATGGGATTTACAAGGAATCAGCGTGCTTTGGAACAAAGGATTGAAAAAGAAGAGATTGAGTATAGACAAGAACGACGAAAATTGGAAGATGATATAGATACATTACATCGTCGAAAGATGAAACTCGATCAAGAAAAAAGGAAGGGATAATCTATGTTTGATGGAATGATTAATGACTTCTTCTCGGGAGTGAATAATAATATGACTGAGATTGAGAAGGGACTAGAACGTTTACTAATCAGCCATATCTATGCACCCCTCAAATTGAATGAGCGTAATAATTTGATGTCAGATGGTGATATCAAAATCAAAACAGAAGCGCAAGCAACGAAGACAGCATTGGGGATGATTTCTAGTCAAATTGATACAACGATGAAGGGCCCTTATTCAACAAAGGTTGTTGAGACTTTGAAGACAAAAGAAAAAGATTATGATACGATCGTGTAAAAGGTATAGTGCCTGAATAGAAGTGAGATAAAAGAGTATATAGAAAAAAATTGAGGTTTAATTCGCTGATGGAAAAAGTGATCTGAACGTTGATTTTTTTATTGATAAAGAAGGCGCTGTTATAAGCAAATCAAAGCATGTTGTGTTTGTAAAATTTTTATTAAATCATAATCAAATTTTGATATTTATCGGGCTATAAATTGCTTGAAATATTTTAAAAATTACTAGATTTTGAGACTCAATTTTTAACTCATATTTATTTTTTTATTGAAACATATTTAGTCAAATTCTCAAAGAATTTAGTGTAGTAAAAAAAATAAACCGTGGAACAGAATGGAAAGTTTTTAAGGAGTGGCAGGTCGCTAATCTGTTCTAAAAATTTATCTCAGCGATTAGTGTTTGACTAAAAATAAAAATCTTTTTCAGAGAGAAATTATAACTTAAAAAAATTTATTAAGGCTAACTTTTGATGATGAAATGTTTCATAAACTTATAACCTTTTTTAATCGTTGGTATTTCAATTATTAACTCAAAAAACGAATCAAATAAGAAATCTGTTAGACTTAAAAATAAGAATTTTGAATGTTTCATTTTGGGACAGACTATTGTCTGTCTAAAGGCCCCCTAACCCCTTGGTATATCTAGTTTCATGGGGGGTGGAAACAGGGGGGACTTTATATGACTTTAACCCCTCTTTAAGTAAGGTTTGGTAGAAATAGATAAATTTCATGTCTAAAAATAGAAGTGGTGTAGCTAGTGAGTGGGAATGAATAGGATGTATTCCAAAGTTTGTAATTGCTTGCTAGTTATCTGAACTTCGGGGAGAAAAAAGTTATTTTTTAATCAGAGTATGCTCTGGCTTATATATTATTTACTGTGACGCAAGTATTTATCAAGAACCCTCTTTTTGTGATAAATAGTATCTCTTAATAATTAAAGAGTTAGATGCAAAAACACTTTATTCTTTTTCAAGAAACAAGACAATACTACTCTCCCGTTTTGGAGACGATTATAGAATAGGAGGCGGAGCTAAATTCTTATTTGTTAGATGGTACTTCACTCTTGCTTGTTATATATATTATTTCATAAGTTCAAGGTCTGTCTAAGCTGAAAAGTGTGGCATAGTATGAGGAGGATTATAGTTATAATACAAATCGTATTACTAGTAGTAAAAATTTACATTTAAGAAAATGAAATGACGTTGGGATGGAGGTAAAATACATTGAAATAAACAATAAATAATATGATTTAAAAAT
>CAJPNA010000117.1 GCA_905371865.1 uncultured Carnobacterium sp. | reverse complement strand
TGTCTTTCTGCTCCGGCTTAGTCCAGTACTTCAGTCCTGGGCGTTCGTCCTCGTATCCTGTGTAGTTGAACTCGCCATCGCCTATTAACGCCTTTTCTCTCATCCTATATAGTTGAGTTCGGGCTCGTATCCTGTTTTATTGTGTAAAAAAAGAAGGCCTCATTAGATGAGGCCTTCTTGGAGTTGAGCTCGCCATCGCAGAAATGGCGTCCACTTCCCGTAACGTCCGCAGAACGTTGCTCGTTCCTTCCCTTTTGTTTCAAATCCTTCGCACTGTGAAGGATTTTCCAGTGTTCCATTTCTGAGCGCGATGTCTCACATCCTGTTTTTCGGATGGTCCGGTTTAGAAGAAGTAAATTTTAATCGTTCAAAAGCCAGTCCCTCTCGTTTTTCGCTCAAAAATAAAGAAAAATTCGTTGAACCATTGTGTCTGAAAAATAAAAGCTTGCGAGTTTCTTTGGATTCCATCCAAACGCCTGAGGAGGGATAAACGAAAAGAATCAGTTTATTGAAAGAATAGTGGGAATAAGCATTAAAACGAATAAGCGGACGTAGGAATTTATTCCGTACGTCCTCTTTGAGGCTTTAAAGGTGCAAGACCAAGGCTTGCACCGGTGCCCCACTATAACTCTTTCAATAATAAAACTGATTCTGAACTCGTTTATCCGACAATGCACTCATTCCCCTAAAATCCAAAGAAACAAAGCGAAGCTTCGCCTATTCTTTCAAGCACACACTCATAATACAATGGTTCAACGAATTTTATCCTTTTATTCCATCATCATTTTATTTATTTTTTGCACACAAAAAGCCGAGAGGTTTCTCGGCTTTTCAGAATGATTATTTGTTTGCTAATAAGTCGCGGATTTCTTTTAAATAATCTTCCGCAGTTGGTGCAGCTGGTGCAGCTTCTTCAGCAGGTTTGTTTCCTTTGGCTAATTCAACAGCTTTGTTCATTGTCTTAACGATTAAGAATAATACAGCTCCTACGATTACAAAGTTGATAATCGCTGCGATGAATGCTCCAATACCAATTTGAGCAGATCCTAAACGGAATGAAACTGCTGCGATATCGCCTGTGTTGGCAACCATTGCGATAATTGGTGAAATAATATCTTTTACTAATGAATCAACGATTGCTTTAAAAGCACCACCAATAATAACCGCTACCGCTAATTCGATAATGTTACCGCGCATTAAAAACTCTTTGAACTCTTTTAACATCATTTTCTCTCCTTTTTTGTAAAATCATACTCTTAAAAGAATACTAGATTCTGAATCAAAACACAACTATAACCTGTAAATTCTACTTTCTTTGGATATAATTTATTGGATGATAGTTCACTACTGAAATATCAATCGTTTCATCTAAAACCATCCGTGATAATAGATTTCCAATCCAAACACCACTCGTAAGCCCCGAAGAACCTAACCCACTAGCAACATAAGCGTTAGAAGTTTCCGGAACTTTCCCAAAAAATGGTAGAAAATCGGAAGTATACGCGCGCGTTCCTACACGAACCCCGCTTCGTTTCGCCTCTTTTAACGCTGGCAAACTCGCACAGGCTTCTTCATACATACCGTCTAACAACGCTTCATCTGGGGTTAAATCGAATCCTTGCGTATTCTCATGCGTCGCCCCGACTAAAATTTTGCCCCCTGGGAACGGGAGGATATCAATCTCCCCATGAAGCATACACACCGGCCATTTCGAGGTGTCTTCACTCGTCTCTAGTTCCAATTCGATCAATTGCCCTTTTTGCGGACGAACATCCACGTAGTAACCAAGCCCTTCTAATAATTCCTTGACCCAAGCGCCACTGGAGAGAATTACGGCATCAAAAGAAAGGATCTCTTCACCATCTACCACTCGAATGTCTTCGCCTTCTTTGGATAAAGAAACTTTTTGATGCTTCACGGTAGCTCCGTTTTTTACGGCTTGCTCTAGAAGGAGCGCTACGAGCTTTTCTCCGTCCACACGACCGCCACCGCTACAATATAACGCCCCATCTGGATTCGCCCATCCTGGGATCACCTTTGCGACGTCTTCTCTAGACAATGCCTCTACTTCCCCGATCATTGGCGCATCCACTCGACGTTCGACCGCCATTTCTTCCACTTTTTTGAGTTGTTTTTCAGTATGTTTGAAAATATACGCCCCAACCTGTTCATACGGCAAATCCGTAACTCCATCCGCACTCAATTGTTCCATTAAAAGGGGATAATACGCTGCCCCATGCGACACAAGTTGGTACCAGTCTTTATTACGACGTTGGGATAACCACGGACAAATAATCCCCGCTGCGGCCTTGGTGGCTTGACCGACGCTCGCATCAAAAACGGTCACGTCCATTCCTTTTTTGCTGAGTTGGTAGGCCGCCGTTGCCCCTACAATCCCCGCTCCTACGATTGCTACTGATTTTGTCATCTTGTTCACTCCTAGCTGAACTGTCTCATTTCAAATTGCCCTTGTTCTTCAAACCACTCTGCCACTTGCAGGAGCAGTGCCTCTTGCCCACGAGCTGCCATAAATTGTACGCCGATTGGTAAGCCTTTATCACTCAGATATACCGGTAAGCTAATAGCAGGCGCCCCTGTAATATTCGATAATTGCGTAAATGGTGTCAAGGCCAAGGTGCGATCAAACATCCGCCAAATCACACTTTGTTGCTCAGGGACGCTGAGTTCTTCAATCTGGTTGAGCGCCTGACGGATCGATTCCTCCATCGGAAATTGCATTTGAAGAGGCGCCACATCACTCACGGTCGGCGTTAGAATAAGGTCAAACTTCTCATGCACCTTCTCCATCGCATGCGCGTAGATATCCCATTTGGCAAGAGCCGCACTGTAATCTTTGGCAAGAATATGCTGACCGGATTGATAAATGCCCCATGTCATCAGTTCCATATCATCCTTAGTCAGCGCTCGTCCAAGACTGGCTTCTAAACCTTGCATCATCGCTGCAGTCTCGACACTATTCATTAAATAGTAATTCTTCATCACTTCCACACCGTCGACAGGCCAGCCGATGGGTTCCACTTCACAGCCGATGTCTTCAAGGAAATGAACCGCCTTACGAAGCGCGGCTTTAGCTTCTGGAGCAACCACGCTCTCAATTGGGGATTTCTCAATGACGCCCACTCGAAGCGGACGCTCTAAACGGACTTCCCACTCGCGAATAAGTGGCGCCAAAAACGGACTATCCTTCTGCTCGACTTGCAAAGCGCGCAACAATTCACGCGTATCGCGCACACTTTTTGTCATCGCAAAATTCACCGAAGCGCCTTGCCAGCCACGATAGCTACCAGGACCGACAGGAATTCGACCACGACTCGGCTTCAAGCCTAATAACCCTGAAAAACTTGCGGGAATACGAATCGAACCGCCGCCATCACTGGCCGCTGCAATCGGAACCATACCGCTCGAAACCGCCGCCGCTGCACCTCCACTGGATCCTCCAGCATTTCTCTTCACATCATAGGGGTTATTTACAGGCCCCCATAGCTGTGGTTCGGTCATATTTTTAAATCCAAATTCAGGAACATTAGTACGACCAAGCACGATAAAGCCAGCTTCTTCTAGACGCTTCACGAAGTTATCGCTACGTTTCACTGGGATATCCTTTAAGAGTTTACTACCTGCGCTGGACGGCTCCCCTGCTTGATTTTGACCGAGGTCCTTTAAGAGAAGGGGAACTCCTCCAAAGGACAGGCCTTCAAACGAACGCTCCTTGGCCTCTTTTAATGCCCGTTCTTCCTGAATATGAACGACCGCATTTAACTTTGGATTCAAAAGATTGATTTTTGCTAAACTTTCTTGCACTAATTCAAGAGGTGAGACTTCTTTGTTTTTTACAGCCTCTCTCATCGCAATAGCGTCTTTCCACATAGTTCCACGTCCTCTCCTACGATTTCATTGTACAAGGAAATAGAAAGGGGGTAAAGGGATAAAACAACCAAAAAAGGTTGATGGCATTCCATCAACCTTTTGAACTCTATCTTTAGATTCGATATCCATCCAAATGAATTAGTCTTCTTTACGTTTTAAGATACCTAACCCAAGAAGCATGCTTGTAGCTGCTGCTCCAAGAGATACGATGCTTGAAGCTGTACCAGTGTTTGGTAATTCAGCTTTTTCTGCTACAGGAGCAGAAGCTTTTGTTTCTGTAACCACTTCTTCAACAGTTGTTTCTGCTACCGTTGTTTCTTCTACAGTCGTTTCAGTGGTTTGTTCTTGTTTTGTCTCTAATACATCTGCTGCCAAGAATACATCTTCAGTTCCATCTGAATAGATTAGAATCACATCACCATTATAATCAATAAAGATTTCTGTGCCCTTTGGCAATACAGGATTTGCCTTTTTAACAGCTGCAATGATAGCTTCTCTTTCTTCGTCTGTTAACTCTTCTAGATTATCTACTTTTACAGGTTCAGGTTTAACAGGAGTTGTTTTATCAGCAATCGTTTCTACTTTTGTACCTTTAGGAACAATTGTATACTTAGATTCAATGACGAATTCTGTCCATTGGTCTTTTATATCAAGTAATGCAGCATTTCCATAAATGTCAACTTCAACAAACACAAACCTTTGATTTGTCACCGAATAATTGGCATTCATAACCGCAAAAGCTACACGTTCTCTTTCTTCATCAGTTAGATGATTAACGTCTTCAACCTCTGTTAATACGGGTAAATTTGGTTCTTTCTGCATTCCCAAAACGACAAAGTCGCTATATGATCCATCAATAAAATAAATATATATATGAACTCCCTCAAATTCAAAATGATCTAGTGTTGTTTTTAATTGTGGATTAGTTTCCATAAAGGCTTCTATAATCTTATTTTGTTCTTCAGGAGTAAAGCTAAGGTTTTCTCCGTAGATATATAGTAATCGAGGAATGGCTATATCAAATCTTTGTGCAATTGTTGGTGCATCATCTGTCCCTGCGGCAGGTACTAGAGCTTCATCTGTCCCCGCAGCAGGTACTAGATTTTCTACTACCCCTTCAGCAGGTACGTCTTGCGCAGATACAGGTTCCATTGCTGAAATAGAGATAGCTCCTAAAAGTACTGAAGCCACACCTAGTGATAATTTACGAATTGAAAAACGTTGATGTTTGTTAAACATATTGTTACATCTCTCCTTATTTCTATTTTTATTCTCACATTTTTAGTGTCCAAAATACGGACTT
>CAJPNA010000116.1 GCA_905371865.1 uncultured Carnobacterium sp. | reverse complement strand
CCAAGAATTAACCGTGACGATTGACGGAGCAGACGCCAAAGATTTAGATGATGCGATCGCTCTTGTCAAACGAGAGGATGGAACCTTTGTTTTAACGGTATCTATTGCCGATGTTTCTTATTATGTAACGGAAAATTCAGAGATGGATAAAGAAGCATTTGAACGCGGAACGAGTGTGTATTTAACAGACCGTGTCGTTCCGATGTTACCGCAAAAATTATCAAACGGAATTTGCTCGCTACATCCCTATGAAGAACGTTTAACATTAACAGCTCGTATGGAAATCGACCGTAGTGGAACGATATACCAGCACGAAATTTTCCCGAGTGTGATTCAATCGAACGAGCGCTTAACTTATGATGAAGTTAATGTATTATTCAATACGAATGAAGCTTCTGAAAAAATCACTCCAGAGATTTCAGAAATGCTTTGGAACATGAAGGAATTACATACGATTCTTGAGCGTAGACGTACAGAACGTGGAGCGATTGACTTTGATACACAAGAAGCAAAAATTCTGGTCGATGAAAAAGGAGCGCCAACAGAAATCGTACTACGTGAACGTGGTGTAGCAGAGCGACTCATTGAGTCCTTTATGCTTGCGGCTAATGAAACAGTGGCTCGCCATTATGAACAAATGAAGGTGCCATTTATCTATCGTATTCACGAAAATCCAGATAGCGAAAAACTCCAACGATTCTTAGAGTTTATTACCGCATTTGGAATTACGATTAAAGGGAAGAATGATTCGATTACACCGAAGAAATTGCAAAAGGCCTTGAATGAGGTACGTGGTGAGCCGTATGAAGCAGTGGTATCAACGATGATGCTCCGTTCAATGAAGCAAGCCAAATACGATATCACGCCAACGGGACACTATGGTCTTGCAGCTGAAGATTATACGCACTTTACTTCGCCCATCCGTCGTTATCCAGACTTAATCGTTCATCGTATGATTCGTCATTACGGAAAACATCCAGGTTACTTATCGAAGAAAGAAGAAACACTTTTGGAAGATAAGTTGCAACAAATTGCAGACCAATCGTCTCGTATGGAGCGACTTGCGGTACAGGCGGAACGCGATGTGAATGCATTGAAGAAAGCTGAATATATGCAAGACAAAATCGGCGAGGAATTCGATGGTATCGTAAGCTCTGTGACAAAATTCGGAATGTTTGTTGAATTAGCGAATACCGTAGAAGGATTAATTCATATTTCTCACTTGAAACAAGACTACTTTAACTTTATTGAAAGCCATATGATTTTACTTGGCGAACGTACGGGTGTAAGTTACCGTATTGGGGACCGTGTTCGTGTGAAATGTGTGAAAGTAGATGTGGAAGCTAGAGAAGTCGATTTCCTACTCGTAGAAGATGCAAAATTGGCTAAAACTGAACGACCAAGGAAAGGCGAACGCTTTGATGATAATTCTTCTAAGAAAGGCAAAAAATCAAAAGGACGCCAACGCTTTAAAAAAGTCATTAAAACGAAAAAGAAAAGACGCTAGGAGGTTCGTGAATGCCTAAAGGAACGAACGATAAAGTGCTCGCACAAAATCGAAAAGCAAGTCATGACTATACGATTCTTGAAACGATTGAAGCTGGGATGGTCTTAACTGGAACAGAAATCAAATCCGTTCGTCAAGCGCGCATCAATTTAAAAGATGGTTATGTCAGCTTAAAACAAGGAGAAGCTTTTCTTGTAGGGGTCCATATTAGTCCGTTTGAACAAGGAACCCTCTTCAATCATGACCCATTAAGAACGAGAAAATTATTGCTTCATAAAAAGCAAATTAATTATTTGCTCGAACAAGTAAAGCAAGCCGGAAATACAGTAGTGCCGCTTAAGGTCTACATTAAAAATGGAGTTGCGAAGTTATTAATTGGAGTTGCAAAAGGGAAGAAAAATTACGATAAACGTGATGCCTTAAAACAAAAGGATATGAAACGCGAAATCGACCGTGCGATGAAAGAAAGATATTAAATGAGAAAAAGCTGGACGTTTGTCCAGCTTTTTTAGTTTTAAGAAAATCTAAAATTAATAGATCTGTTTATTTTGTAGATTTATTTCATATTGGTTTCATATTGGGAATGCAAAATGAAATCACGGATAAGGAAAGGAAGTGAGCAAATGGATTGGAAGAAACGCGCTGGAGCATACTTAATCAGAAAGAAAATTCGGACAGGAATTTTGTTTTTCATTATGCTACTAATTTCTTCAGCAGTATTAGCAGTTCTTTCGATGCAAGAAAGTACTGGGAAGGTTGAAGAGAAACTCCTTAGTCTTTCAAATTCAGGCTTTCAAGTTGAATCAATCTTAAATGATGGGGGGATACAAAAGAAGCAATTAACTCAAATTGAGAAAACAGATGGAGTTAAAGATGTTCAATATGAATATGATGCAGTAGGACAATTGCAAGACGCTAAAGCTGTTCAAAGAGAACAATCTGTTCAACTAGATCAAGGAAATCTCGGTGAGCTAGTGGGTGTTCGAGGAGTTAGTGATAGCAATAATGAAATGAATTTTGCTAGTGGAGCATTAAATATTCAAAATGGGAGAGCACTAACAAAAGAAGATCGAAATAAAGTTCTTATTCATGAAGAGTTAGCGAAAGAGAACAACTGGACGGTTGGCTCTAAAATCAAAATGAAACTGTTTAAGAATGGAGAAGAAGGTGGAGGCTCTTATGATGAAATCACCGTTGAAGTCGTTGGGATTTTCAACGGAAAATTATCAGAGCAATCTACAGGGCTCACAAGTGATTTAACTGAAAATCGTATGTATATGGATTATAAAACGAGTCAGTTATTAGCAGGTAATAAGGAGTCGAATGAAGTTGTTCATAGAGCTATCTATACTGTAAAGAATCCTTCACAACTAGACTCTGTGATTAAAGAAGTAAAAAAACTTTCACTAAATTGGGAAACTTTACAATTATCAAAAAATGAACAAGTCTTTGAACAAGTATCAGGTCCGATTTCAAATTTTAAATCATTAATGATGTTATTAACGGGATCTGTGTTCGCATTAGCAGTCATTATATTATTCTTAATTTTATTATTCACCTTACGTGAAAGAATCCATGAATTTGGAATATTATTATCTCTTGGTATTTCAAGAGGAAAAATTATTAGTCAAATTTTACTGGAGCTGTTTACGATTGCTTCAGGAAGTTATTTAATTGCATTATTCTTTGGTGAGTTTGTGGCAAATCAGTTTTACTCAGGGTTGATTTCATCGGATGATATACCTGCTCAGGTCAAGTCATTATTTGAATCCAGTTTACCGCAACTAACACTAATGGAGGGAGTTAAAACATTAGTCATTGTCATTGTCATTATTGTATTAGCAGTACTATTTAGTACAACCGTAATCTTAATGAAGAAACCAAAGAAAATACTAAGTCAAATGAATTAAAGGAGTGGTCTTATGTCAGTATTATCATTAGAAAATATTTACTATCGTTACGAGAATGCACAAAAATATGTATTAAAAGATTTAAATGCTCAGTTTGAGGAAGGAAAATTTATTGCCGTTGTAGGTAAATCAGGTGCGGGAAAATCAACATTCTTATCTTTATTAGCAGGATTAGATAGTCCTACCAAAGGAAAAGTACTATTTAAGGGGGAAGATATTGCAAAAGGTTCTTACAGCAATCATCGTAGAGATCATATTTGCTTGGTTTTCCAAAACTACAATTTGATTGATTACTTAACACCGCTTGAAAATGTCAAACTTGTAAACGAAAAAGCGGATAAAGAAATTCTTCTAAAATTAGGCTTGGGAGAAGAATTGATTCATCGAAATGTATTGAAATTGTCAGGTGGTCAACAACAACGTGTGGCCATTGCTAGAGCATTAGTGTCCAAAGCACCAATCATTTTAGCCGATGAACCAACCGGAAATTTAGACGAAGGAACAGCTGCTGAAATTATTGATATTTTAAAAATGGCTGCTCATGAAAGCGGAAAGTGTGTGATTGTAGTGACTCATAGTCCTCAAGTAGCCGATGCTTGTGACGAAGTTCTTACACTTGAAGAAGGACAATTAAAAAAATCAAAAGGAAGTAAGGGGTGAGATAAATGAGAATTATTCAAAATGCTTGGGCATATGTAACTAGAAAGAAATTTAAATCGTTCATAATTTTCTTTATCTTATTCAGTATGGCAACTGTTGCTTTAAGTAGTTTATCTGTAAAACATGCGACAGACACAGCTGCCAAAGAAACCTTTAAATCGATTAATTCGTCTTTTTCAATGCAAATTGACCGTCGTCACAATCAAGGGACTGCTCGTGGTGGGGGTAACTTGAAAGGAAAAGATATTAAAGCCATTGAAGGGATTGAAGGAGTCCAAAAAGCCATTAAAAGAATGGAAGTTGTAGCGGACTTAGTAGATCAAGAATTGATCCCAGCTCAAGGTGTTAAATTGGATGCCAACCGTGTGAAGCGTTTCGGAAAAGCTGCGATGGTAACGGGAATTAATGATTCAAGTATGGATGAACGCTTTGCGGCTCAAACATTCACGTTAACATCTGGAAGACACATTACAGATTCAGATACGAACGTCGCAATGGTTCATGAAGACTTTGCTAAGAAAAACAATTTAAAAGTCGGAGACAAGATTAAATTAAAATCCAATATTTATGATGCTGATAATGAAAAGAAAGCAAACAACGAAACTGAAGTAACGATTGTAGGGACCTTTAGTGGAAAAAATAAAGGAAGAGTAACCGCTCCTCAAGAATTATACGAAAATACAATTTTAACAGACTTGAAAACAAGCCGTTTAATGTATGGTTTCAATGAAGAAGATGGAACTTATTTAGATGCAACTTTCCTAGTTTCAGGAGAATATGATATCGATAAGGTAATGGAAAAAGCTAAAAAATTAGGTATTAACTGGAAAGCTTATACATTAGTGAAAAGTAGCCAAAACTATCCAACTTTACAAAAATCAATTAATCTTGTATACGGATTAACTAATAAATTATTTATCGGAAGTCTAATTTTCTCTGCGATTATTCTAGTATTAATCTTGTTCTTATGGACGAACAGTCGTCGTAAGGAGATTGGGATTCGACTAGCATTAGGTATGACAAAGAAAACGATTATTACACAAATGTTATGTGAAGTAGGAATGGTAAGTATTGCAAGTTTTGGAGCAGCCTTTTTAGCAGGAGGACCTGTTAGTGAATGGGTT
>CAJPNA010000115.1 GCA_905371865.1 uncultured Carnobacterium sp. | reverse complement strand
TACCATAATTGCGATATCATTTTTTAAACTACATTCACTTAAATAATCAATATTGTATTGCATTTTTTCAGGTAAGATATGTTGGATGTATGCTTCATCCACACTCAAACCTTGCTCAGTCCACTTTGCAATTTTTTCAGCTTCATGTCTAAATTCAATGGCAGCCATTGAGGTAACTCCTGCCGGAAGCAAGAGCGTTGTTTGCATTTCTGGAGTATAAGCATCTACATATTTTTGAACTTCAGGTCTAGCTCCTACAAAAGACATATCTCCAATTAATACATTCAGTAGCTGAGCTACTTCATCAAGACGATAATTACGAACACGATGTCCAACCTTTGTAATACGTGGATCGTGGTCTTGTGTGACAAGCGGCCCTACTTTATCTGCATTAAGCACCATCGTCCTGAATTTAAAAATTTTAAATATCCGCCCATTTGTCGTAACGCGTTCCTGTCTATAAAACACAGGTCCACCATCTTCTAATTTGATTGCAATTGCAATGACTATAAATACAATTGATAAAGGGATAAGTAGGAACAATGAAACTACAATATCAAAAATTCGTTTTGAAATCAGATAGCCTTTTCGCTGTTGAATCTCCTTCTGTGTTTTAATTACGAGTTCATTTCGCATAAATTCTGGCAATGAAATATTCTCGTCCATAAAATCTCCTTTCATGCCTAGTTGACCTTTTCCATTATACCATATTTTCTTAAATTGCGGTAAATTTCTCTGTAAATCTAAAAATTATTTTTGGAAAAAAACAAACCAATCTAACAAGCTTGTTAAATTGGTCTATCATTCTTTTCTTTATTCACTATTGAATAACATTTGTATCCAATAAAGACTTCCAAATTCCAAGAGCCAAATCGTCTTTTGAGCACTCTGGAAGCTGGATTTGTTTCCCACTTTTTGTAATAATGGTTACTTCATGTTTATCTGCATTAAAGCCTATTAGTGAACTAGAAACATCGTTTGCAATAATTGCATCGGCTTTTTTCTTTTCTAATTTAACTTTAGCATATTCAAGTACTTTTTCAGTTTCTGCCGCAAAACCAATCACAACTTGTCCTTCTTTTTTCGAATGAGCTAGCCCCTTTAAAATATCTGGATTTTCTGCCAAATCTAGTTTTAATCCTAATTCATTGTGTTGCTTTTTAATTTTTTGTTCTGAACAATTGGCAACATAGTAATCAGAAACAGCTGCTACCATCACGGCTACATCCGTTGTTGGAAAATGAGAAGTGACTACCCCTTCCATTTCGCTAGCTGATTCTACATACGTTACCTCTACTCCAAACGGAACTTTCAATTGTTTTGTCGTTGATACTAATCGTACCTTAGCCCCTAGAATCGATGCAGCTTTTGCGAGTGCATACCCCATCTTTCCAGAAGAGTCATTTGAAATATAGCGAACTGGATCAATTCTTTCTTTTGTTCCGCCTGCAGTGATTAATACTGACTTTCCTTTCAAAGGAGACTTACTTGTTCTTCTGCTTTCCAGAAAAGTAATTTGTTCAAAAATTTCTTCAGGTTCTGGTAAGCGTCCTTTTCCGTTATATCCTTCTGCTAAAAATCCAGAAGCTGGTTCAATGACTACTTTCCCATCTGCTTTAAGCTGTGTCACATTACGGACAGTTGCAGGATTTTCCCACATATGCTCATTCATTGCAGGAGCGATATAAATCGGAGCCGTTGTTGCTAGTAAAGTACTTGTAACGAAATTATCAGCAATTCCATTTGCCATTTTGGCAATAGTATTAGCTGTTGCAGGAACTACCACCGCCACATCTGTGTGATCCGCCAAATGAATATGTTGCACCTTGTTCGCTTCATCTTCTTCAAAGGTATCTAAATAAACTTTATTTTTGGTTAGTACTTGAAAAGTTAGAGGTGTAATAAACTCACATGCGCTTTTTGTCATCGCAACGGAAACTTCTGCCCCTTTTTTTACAAACAAACGGACAAGTTTAGCCACTTTATACGCTGCAATTCCACCAGTGATAAAGACAGTTACTCTCTTATTTTTCCACATACACTATCCTCTTTTCTTAGAAACCGATAGTAAAACAGATGCAATAATCGGTGTCATAATAGAAGCCGCTATTGCTTCTGCAATTCCATTTGACATTACAATCCCCATGAGAATCAGTGGTAATTCAGCTACTGTTTTTCCTGTTAATTCTGCATATTGTCCTGCCATCAGTAGATAAATCAAACCTAAAACCAAAATTGTATTCATCAAGCTCCCTAAAAAACCTGATAAAGCCATTCTTAATTTGTCAGAAGTAATTGTTTTATTTGTTTTATGATAAAACAAGGCAATGAGTCCTCCCATTAACAACCTTGGAAGTATTGAAATGAAAGGATTTGTAAATATCATAAAAGTTATTGCACTTCCTGAAGTAAATGCCCGTAAAAAAGAACTGAATCCCCACGAGAATCCAAGAAGAAAACCTGCTTTAGGCCCTAAAACAATTCCTCCAACAATAACGGTAATATGGATAATGGTAATATCCAAAATAAATAAGGGTAAGTTCCCTAAAAATGGTACAAAACTTTGCAAAATAATAATGGCAATAAACATCGCACTTAATACCATTTGAAAAGTTTTTTCTCTTTTCATATTGTCACCTCTAGTCTTAATGATTGTATTATACTAAGCTTTCTACTCCCAATCAACGCAAAAAAACTGAAAATAGCTTCAAAATTCATATTATTTCAGCTATTTTCAGTTTTTTTAAAATGCATTATATATAAAATCATTGACAGAAGTAAAATCCGTATAACAAAATAGACCTAATGATAACAAAAAAAATAATTGTTCAACTAAACAGATTATCCAATTTTTGAACCCATTTTTCAATTCTTTTTTTCATTGAAAGGACCCCTTATAACCCCTATCTTTATTTTCTACTTGCAAAGTATATCACATTCCCGTGCCGATGAATATACTCTTAAAAGACTTTTAATAGATTTATTACCTTTTTATAGAATAAGTTCAATATAAAAAACACCTGAGGTTTCCCTCAGATGTTCAGGCTATCTATTTATTAGATTTTTGATAAAGCTTCTTCAACTAATGCTTCAACTTCTTGAACAGTTGCACATTCGTTAATGGCTTTAGCTGCTAATGCTTGCATTTCACTTAATGTTAATTTAGAAATTAAGCTACGTGTTTTTAGAACACTTGATGCAGACATTGAGAACTCGTCTAATCCAAGACCTACTAATAGAGGTACAGCTGTTTGATCCCCAGCCATTTCCCCACACATTCCAGCCCATTTGCCTTCTTTGTGTGCTGAATCAATAACGTGTTTGATTAACGTTAAAATTGATGGGTTATATGGTTGGTATAAGTATGAAACGCGTTCGTTCATTCGGTCAGCAGCCATTGTGTATTGGATTAAGTCGTTCGTTCCGATACTGAAAAAGTCCACTTCTTTAGCGAATTGGTGAGCTAAAACTGCTGCTGCAGGAATCTCAATCATGATACCTACTTGGATATCGCCGCTGACCGCAACACCTTCTGCGATTAATTTAGCTTTTTCTTCTTCTAATAATGCTTTAGCACCACGGAAATCATTTAATGTGGCAATCATTGGGAACATGATACGTAATTTACCGTATACAGAAGCACGTAATAACGCACGTAATTGTGTACGGAACATTTCAGGTTCGTTTAATGAAATACGAATTGCACGATATCCTAAGAATGGGTTCATTTCGTGTGGTAATGGTAAGTATGGTAACTCTTTATCCCCACCAATATCCATTGTACGAACGACAACAGGTTTTCCATTCATGCCTTCTAAAACAGCTTTGTAAGCTTCAAATTGATCTTCTTCTGTTGGCATTTCGTGAGAATCCATGTATAAGAATTCTGTACGGTATAAACCAACACCTTCTGCACCATTGTTTACAACACCTTCTAAATCTTTTGGTGTACCAATGTTTGCAGCCAATTCAACTTGATGGCCATCTTTAGTGTAAGTTTTTGAGTCTTTTAATTTTTCCCATTCAGCTTGTTGAGAGGCAAATGCTTCAGCTTTAGCGCGGTATTCAGCAATCACTTCTTCAGATGGGTTAAGGAATACATCCCCTGCTAATCCATCAACGATAATGATATCTCCGTCTTTAGCAATTGAAGTCACTTCTTTAGTACCAACAATCGCTGGAATTTCTAAAGAACGCGCCATAATCGCTGAGTGAGAAGTACGTCCACCAATATCAGTAACGAAAGCTTTTACGTATTGGCGATTTAATTGAGCTGTATCACTCGGTGTTAAATCGGCAGCCACGATAATCACTTCATCTTTGATAGTTGCTGGACTAGGAATTTTAACGCCTAAAAGGTGAGCTAAGACACGTTTAGATACGTCACGAATGTCCGCAGCACGTTCTTGCATATAAGGGTTATCTTCCATTCCTGCAAAAATAGAAATAAACATATCTGTTACTTCTTTTAATGCAGATTCCGCATTCATTTTGTTAGATGTAATGCTATCTTTTACTTGTCCAATTAATTCTGGATCGCTTAAAACCATTAAGTGAGCATCGAATACTTGTGCTTCTTCTTCACCTAAGTTTTTTAAAGCTGTTTCCTTGATTAATTCGACATCTTTGATTGACGCTGCTAATGCATCATCCAAGCGTGAAACTTCTTTTTCTGAATCTTCTACAGTCACTTTTGTCACTGTTAAATCTGGTTCAGTCAAAGTATATACTTTGGCAATTGCGATACCATCACTAGCAGCAATTCCATGTAATGTTGGTTTCATAATTATTCAGCTAATCCTTCTTTTTTCATTGTTTCGTCGATTCCTGCTAATGCTTCTGCTTCGTCAGCACCTTCAGCAGTAATCACTACGTCAGCACCTTGGCCAACACCTAATGACATAACGCCCATGATTGATTTTAAGTTAACAGATTTACCTTTGTATTCTAATTGGATATCTGAACTATATTTGCTTGCTGTTTGAACCAATAAAGTTGCTGGGCGAGCGTGGATTCCTGTTTCTGCGATTACATGATATTCTTTCTTTTCCATATTGAAAGTCTCCTTTGAAAGTAAATTTTGTTTTAAGAAATGTACATTCGAGAGCATGTAGTCCTCAAAAATACAACCCTTTCATTTAATAAGGTTACCATTTTTTTTCGATTTTAACAACTATTTCAATATATTTTTTAAAAGCACTTTCATCTTACTGAGAGCAAGCT
>CAJPNA010000114.1 GCA_905371865.1 uncultured Carnobacterium sp. | reverse complement strand
TGCTCCTCTATTTGCACGCTAGAAGTTCTCTTGCAATTCCTTTGCAAATTTTAACAGATCAACCTTTTTCGAAAAATATTCTACAAAGTTGGAATATTACAAAAGGGAATACGTGGAGACTCCTCTTTATCGTTGGTGTCGTCGAGGCTGTTTTATTCATCTTTGTTGTGGCTATTTCCTTTTTGAGCGTTGCTTTGGTATCCCTTATCAACCCTGAAGGAGATAATGTTTTTCTACTGAGTAGTGTCCTTACCATCGCCAAACTCATTCAAGAGTTCATTATCATTTATACGAAAATGGCTACATTTATCGTCATGACAAAAGTGATTCACGAACGAAAACTAGTTTCCCTTCATTTATACCAACATCTTCCTGAAGTGAAGCATAAGAGAAAAATCGTCACAGCCGTTGCTCTCATTTTTGTGATTGGAAATGCGGCCTCCACAACGCTATCAACCTATGCCAAAGACGCAATGCCTGACCAAGCGATTATCGGCCATCGTGGATATACTTCAAAGGCGGTCGAAAATTCCCTTGAAGGAATTAAAGCTGCAAAAGAGGCAGGAGCTACAATGGTAGAAATGGATATCCTCCTTACCAAAGATCATCAATTCGTAGTGATGCATGATTACAATCTAAAACGACTCGCTCGTCTGAATAAACGGGTTCAAGATATGACCTTGGATGAAATAAGGGGATTACCGATTTATCAGTCGGAATTTGCTAGCCATATCCCAACCTTCGAGGAATTTTATCGAGAAGCTAAAGATTTGAACATTCCACTCATCATTGAATTAAAGCCCCATGGTAGAGAACCAGAAAATTATGTAGACCTCTTTATCCAAAAATATAAAGAGTTAGGCATCGATTCTTCTAACAAAGTCATGTCTCTTGATTTAAAAGTTATGGAAGAAATGGAAGAAAAAGCTCCAGAAATTAATACGGGTTATGTCATTCCCTTCCAATTCGGAGGATTTGGAAATCCTAAAGTGGATTTCTTCGTCATAGAAGACTTTTCTTATCAAGACTTACTCGTTCTTAACGCTCAACAACAAGGACATGAAGTGTATGTTTGGACCATCAATAATGACGACGGCATTCAAAAATACTTGAACAGTCCTGTGAATGGGATTATTACCGACGAAGTTCAACTAGTGAAAGATTTCCAAGAAGATTATAAAAAGAACAATACCTTGATGGATCAGTTTTTACGAGCACTCGGAATTACTTTAGTGTTTAGTAAGTAAATGACAAAAACAAGAGCCGCTGTGGGATTCCCACAGCGGCTCTTTTCTATTTCATAGAGAGTTGATTATCCAATTTTTGTAACGCCACCCATGTATGGTACAAGCACTTCTGGAATCGTCACACTACCGTCTTCATTTTGATAGTTTTCAAGGATGGCAGCAACTGTACGTCCAACTGCAAGCCCTGAACCGTTTAATGTATGCACTAATTCAATCTTGCCACTATCTTCACGACGGAAACGAATTTTCGCACGACGCGCTTGAAAGTCCACACAGTTTGAGCAAGAACTGATTTCACGGTACGTATCTTGCGCTGGAATCCACACTTCTACATCGTATGTTTTCGCTGCTGAGAATCCCATGTCTCCTGTACATAAGACAATCGTACGGAATGGTAATCCTAATCCACGAAGTACATCTTCTGCGTTGTCTGTCATTTTTTCTAGTTCATCGAATGAATCTTCTGGTTTTGCGAATTTCACCATTTCTACTTTATTAAATTGGTGAAGTCGGATTAATCCTCGAGTGTCACGACCCGCACTACCTGCTTCTGAACGGAAAGATGGGCTAAGCGCTGTGAAGTAGATTGGTAATTGCGCTTCGTCTAAGATTTCGTTTGCGTAGTAGTTTGTAAGTGGCACTTCTGCTGTTGGGATTAATGTTAAGTTGCGTTCGTCTGTTAATTGGAACACATCTTCTTTGAATTTAGGGAATTGACCAGTTCCGTACATTGATTGTTCATTTACCATGTATGGTGTGATCATTTCAGTATACCCATGTTTTTCAACGTGTAAATCAAGCATGTAGTTGTAAATCGCACGTTCTAAGCGAGCTCCAAGGCCTTTGTAGTATAAGAAACGGCTTCCTGATACTTTAGCTCCACGTTCGAAGTCTAAGATGTCTAACGCTTCTGCTACTTCCCAGTGAGGTTTTGGTTCGAAATCGAATACCCGAGGAGTCCCTTCACGGCGAACTTCTACGTTTTCTGTTTCATCTGCCCCTACTGGTACGCCTTCCGCTGCAGTGTTTGGTAAGCGAGATGCGATATATTCGACCTTTTCTTCGACTTCGGCTAACTCGGCATCGGTTTCTTTGATGTCTTCACCGACTTGTTTCATTTCAGCGATTTTAGCACTAGCATCTTCCTTATTTCGTTTAAGAAGAGAAATCTCTTCCGTCACTGTATTACGGTATTGTTTTAATTGTTCTGTTTTCGTGATGAGTACGCGACGTTCTTCATCCAAGTTGCGTAACTCTTCTACTGTTGCACGGTCGACACCGCGGTTCTCTAAAGCTGTTGCTACTTCTTCAAAATTCTCACGAATGCGTTTCATATCTAACATATGTTTTCCCTCCATTTTCTGTATAAAAAAATACTCCGCCCCCGACTATTTCTAGTCTTAGGGACGAAGTAGAGTAATTGTCTTCGCGGTACCACCCGGTTTCAATGTTGCCATTGCGCTCATTTGTGAGATAACGGTTTTCTCCGGATAGCTTAATCAATGTTTTCGCTCTCGCACTGTATGTGGATTCGCTGGTCTCTCTTTGCTAGTTTTCACCAACCACTAACTCTCTACTAAAGGATTGCAGGTACTATTCATACTGTATCATTTGTCTAAGATTGTACACGCCCTAAGCAAAAAGTGCAAGCCTTTTACTGTATTTTTATTTAGAAGCTGTGGGGGTAAATACATTTTGGATTTCACTCCATACATTTCCAAAGAAGTTTTGAATTTGTTGAACAACTTGTCCAACAAAAACTTTTGCTCCACGGACGCTTTCTGTGACAATATTTGATTGCTCCACGTCGTAAGCGGCTAATGCTTCTACCGTTCCGTGATTCTTGCCATCCACATATCCTAGATTTTCACCTGGCATTTCAAAGGTCAATGTCCCAACCGTTTGTCCTGCTTGAACAGGTGCTTTTAATTTTCCATCTTCTGTTTTCAATTCATCTAACGGAGTAAATCCTATTTTAATTTGGCTAAGAGCGGTCCCTTTTGGGACTGCTGCAACAAAAGTTTTTCCATAGTCTACACTAAGTGTTTCTTCCGTTCCACCTTCCAAAGGAATCGGCGCTAAATTTTGCACGGATTTTGCAGGAGAACCCACAATGAGACCTTCGTATTTTTTAAACAATTCATCTAGAAGATGTCTTGTGACTTTGAATCGATTTAGTGGCTCTTTAGAACCCATGCTCACCACGATTACAGAAAAGCCATTTCTTGTTGCTGTTGTAGTAATCGATGCTCCACTAGATTCACTCGTTCCAGTCTTCAATCCTGTTACCCCTTCATACTCAAACAAGAGACCTGGAAGTAAGTAATTGAAGTTATCCATTTTAGTTGTTCCTAATCCATTTGGACGGAAAGTTTGAGTTGGAATCGACGATACCTTCAAAATCTCAGGAAAATCGTTCACTAAATTTTTAGCAATAATCGCAACAGAACGGGCGGACATACTATTTTCATCTTCGTCTCCAAAGGCTGGATTTTTTTCGCTTCCGCCATATTTATTCGGTAATCCTGTTACATTAATAATCGTTGCATCTTTAATGCCCCATTGATTTAGTTTTGCCTCCATGCGTTCAATCCAATTCGCCTCGGAACCACCTATATATTCAGCGATAGCAAGAGTGGCTGCATTGGCTGAATAAATCGAGATAGCATCAAAAAGTTCTTTGATCGTATATTTTTCATTTGGCCATAGTGGCACATTGGATAAATTATAATTGGCACTTAATTGATTTGCTCTGGCACTAATGGGAATTTTTGTTTCCCAGGTTATTTCTCCTTTTTTAATTGCTTCTAAAATTAAATATTGTGAAATCATTTTACTCATTGAAGCAATTCCACGAACTTCATCTTGATTGTTTTGCATCAAAATTTTTCCGCTCGTTTGCTCGATTGCAATGTAGCTTTGTACATCTTGAATCGTAGCTGTTTCTTCTTTTTCTTTTGTGGCATCTTGCGCATAAATAACTGGCGTAAAACTCGCAGCGCTCATAGTAAAAACGCTAAGGGCACACACGAATTTTTTCATCCATTTACGAGGACCTTTCATGTTTTTATATCTCCTAAATCTCTCAAATCTGCTTACTCATGTTACCGAAAAAATAAAGGAAAAACAATGGTAATCTGATTAATCTTTTATTACAAAATTGCAGTTTTTTTTAATCTCATATTCGCTTGCTGTTCGAGAAGAAAATATTAATGTATCCACATCAATAATGGATGCCCTTCCATCTTTTAACAAGAAAAAACACAAAAAGAAATGAACCCTTTTCTTTTTGTGTTTTCTTTAAAATCCTTTATGTTTTTCCAAAAATTGTTCTTCTTCTAACGTCGATTTTCTTCCTATTGATTTAAAAATTCTCTCTGCTTGTAAATTCCTCTAAGTAGAGTTTATCTAAAATCAATAATTTCTGATTGTAAATTGCTACGATACCTTCTTCTTTTAAGTCATGAATAATACGGTTCACACTATTACGTGTAGATATTCCGCAAAAACCAGCGATATCTTCGTTAGTGACATTAAAATCAATAAGAACTCCACCGTCTATTTCAACACCAAATTGATTCATTAATTTATATAGGAAAGAGCAGACTGCTCCTTTTTTCCCATTCATTGTCATATATTGTAATGTTTCAATCGTTTCAGACAGTTTATTCCGATAGTATTCCCGAATATAATCTTGTAAATGTTTATCTGCCTTTACATATTCCCAGAACTTAATTCGTGGAATACAATAAAACGTTGCCTCGTCACTTTCAATTCGGACATTAAATGGTGCGGAAGTGTAATTAGATACTTCATCACGAACAAGAGACACAATATCTACAGGAGTTACGTATTCTAAATTAAATTCACGACCATTTTTCATAATGATACTAGTCTTTGCTATCCCATCAATCAATATATAAGTATATGCCTGTTCCAATCCACGATAAGCTAGGTACTTGTGCTTTTTCTTCTTAATAATAGGGGTATTTTCTTTTTCTAAAAACTCAATTAAATAT
>CAJPNA010000113.1 GCA_905371865.1 uncultured Carnobacterium sp. | reverse complement strand
TAATGATACTAATCATATTGGAAAAGAAATTTTTTCTAATTTTATAAAGGGAAATTATAGTAATCATTTAATTGATTTTTCTGGTTTTAAGCAGTTGCTTGATTTAATAAATGGTCTTTCGCAGAATTATAATTCTTACACAAATAATTAATTTCCTTTTTTGTAGATTCTTACTCATCTTTTATTGAAAAAAGAAGACAAGAAATAGTCGATTCGACTTTTTCTTGTCTTTGTTTGTTTTATTGGATGTTTAATGAATCAAGGACAGATTGTTTCATACCTTCAATGGAAAGAACTTTTGTATGACGGATTGGCGCATCCAATACGCTTGTGACAGCGGTTGGAATGGCAATGCCACTTACTTGTTGAATCGCGTTCATCAGTTCTGCGTCAGATTGATTGGTATCCACGTTTAATGCTGAAAGTACGCTTTGTGGGAATTTGTATGGACTGGCAGTCGAGACCACCACAGTAGGAGTGGCGTCTCCTGTTTCTTTCTTATATTTCGTATATACACAATCCGCAACCGCAGTGTGTGGATCTAATAAATACTGCTCGTTCGTGAACACATCATGAATCGTTTGAGCCGTTTCTTCTTGACTAGCACGGTTTCCGTAAAATTGCTTAAAGAGAGCAGTGTCTGTATTTGGAACAGAGTAGCTTCCGTTTTCTTTTAGAGAAGTCATCAGTGCATTCGTTTTGTCTGAGCTGCGTTCTGTTAATTCGAAGACGAAACGCTCAAGGTTGCTTGAAACAAGGATATCCATACTTGGCGAACTTGTTAATTTAAATTCGCGAAGTCGGTTATATGTTCCTGTTTGGAAGAAATCAACAAGCACATCGTTTTCATTTGAAGCACAGATAAGTTTGTTGATTGGAACACCGATTTCTTTTGCATAGTAGGCTGCTAGAATGTTACCGAAGTTACCCGTTGGAACCACAACGTTCATTGGGGAGCCAATGGCAAGAGTACCGTCTTTCACTAATTGTGCATACGCGAATACATAGTACACGATTTGTGGGCAAAGACGTCCGATATTAATCGAGTTTGCAGAAGAGAATTGGAATCCTTTTTCTGCAAGTGTTGCGTTTAATTCTTTATCCGCAAATAACTCTTTCACTTTGGTTTGTGCGTCATCGAAGTTTCCTTCTACACCATAAACAAATGTGTTGTCGCCTGCTTGTGTCACCATTTGGCGTTCTTGAATCGTACTGACACCACCTTTTGGATAAAAGACGATGATGTTTGTATGAGGGACATCCGCAAATCCTGCAAGAGCTGCTTTACCAGTGTCTCCTGATGTAGCTGTTAGAATCACGATTTCTTTATCAGATTTGTTTTTCTTAGCAGCCGTTGTAAGAAGATATGGAAGGATAGATAGAGCCATGTCTTTGAAGGCGATAGTTCTTCCATGGAAGAGTTCCATGAAATGACGGTCGCCAACTTTCTTCACAGGAGCGATTTCCTTTGTATCAAATGTTGTGTCGTACGCCGAATGCACGCAATGTGTAATTTCGTCTTTTGTAAAATCAGTTAAAAATGCAGATAAAATTTCAATGGCAATTTCTTGATAGCTTTGAGTTTTTAATACTTCCCAGTCCAGAGTCACTTCTGGGAGGGTAGTCGGTACATATAAACCACCGTCTTCAGCAATTCCTTTTAAAATGGCTTGTGAAGCTGTAACGCGGTTGTTTGTGTCTCGTGTACTAATGTATTGAATTGTGGACACTTGAGTCCCTCGCTTTCTAAAATTTCGTTTGGCTCATTGTACCATAAATCGCGGTGCAAACACAAAACACTGAGCTATTATCTATGAAAAACATTCGATTGGAGATTCTATTTTTGTTTTTTTGAAAAAAAAAGAATTCCCTTAAAATAAAATGAAAATTCAGTTAAAAAAATAAAGGATTTCATTTGAAAACCTAGTCAAACCTTGATAAACTTATTTTAGTAATTCTTAGCAGAATGCTTGTCTTTGGCGTGTGCCCAGAGGCAGTTTTTTATTATCAAAAATCATAAAAAGGAGTGAAAAAATGCTAAAACAGATTCTTCCGTTTTTTAGTAAGTATAAAAAATATCCTTTCTTAGCGTTTTTTGCCATTTTAATCGAGGTGCTCTGTGAAGTAGCGCAACCGATTATTATGAAGCAAATTATCGACGAAGGGATTCCTAATAAAGACTTAGGCTTTATTGCAAAACAAGGATTCATTATGATTTTTGTAGCAATAGTGTCTCTTTCAGCGGGTGTTTTGGGGGCAAAATTTGCATCGATTGCTGGGACTGGAGTAGCTGCAGAGTTACGTTCTGCTGAAATGAAGAAGATTCAAGCCTTCTCATTTAAAAACATTGATCACTTCTCCAATGCATCCTTAATCACGCGTATGACCAGTGATGTCAACAATGTTCAAAATACAGCCATTATGACGATGCGTATTTTAGCACGTGCTCCAATGATGTTTCTCTTTGCAATTTTCTTTGCAGTAAGCATCAATGCGCAATTATCACTCGTTTTTATGGTAGCCATACCAATTTTAGTGCTATCATTAGTGCTTATCATTTCTACAGCCTTTCCTCGCTTTAGAAAATTACAACAAGCCACAGACGGTATTAACCGAACTTTACAAGAAAACTTTATTGGAATTCGCGTTGTAAAATCGTTTGTTCGTGAAATGTTTGAAAAGAAAAAATTTGGTGCAGAAAACTCAACCTATAGAGAACGTGCCCTACATGCGATGTATGTCGTGATGTGGAATAACCCAATCATGCAATTAACGATTTATGCTGTAACAATTGCGGTGATGTGGTTTGGGGGCGGACTTGTTATTAGTGGAACGATGACAACTGGAGATCTTATCAGTTTCATTTCTTATATCACACAAATCTTGATGTCCCTCATGATGATTTCATTCGTGTTCGTCATGTTGACAATGACAAAAGCGTCTATGGATCGTATCTTCGAAGTGTTAGATACAAATATCGATGTAGAAGAACCAGAATATCCAATTACTGTAGATAAAGTATACGGTGAAGTGGAATTCGATCATGTTCATTTCTCTTATGGAAAACAACAGGATGAAGAAGTGTTAAGCAACATCAGCTTCAAGATTAAACCCGGTGAAGTGTTCGGAATTATCGGGCCAACTGGTTCAGGGAAATCCTCTCTTGTACAGTTGATTCCTCGACTTTATGACACAACTGCTGGTACGGTGCGTGTTGGTGGACATGATGTTCGTGATTATCGATTTTCTGATTTGCGTCAAAACGTATCCATGGTGTTACAAAAGAATACGCTATTCTCTGGAACGATTCGTGAAAACCTCTTATGGGGAAATCCGAATGCTTCAGAAGAAGAGATGATACAAGCTGCTAAATATGCACAAGCGCATGACTTTATTATGGAAATGCCTGAGGGATATGACACTCATGTTGAACAAGGAGGCTCAAACTTCTCGGGTGGACAAAAACAACGTCTTACGATTGCTCGTGCCATGTTACGAAAGCCAGCACTGTTAATTTTAGACGATTCAACGTCAGCAGTTGATACGGCAACTGACTCAAAAATTCGCGAAGCTTTCTTCAATCACTTACCAGAAACAACGGTTATTATTATTGCCCAACGTATTTCATCGATTCAAGGAGCAGACAATATCCTTGTATTAGATGATGGTAAAGTAAACGGACTAGGAACGCACGAAGAGTTAATGGAATCAAACGACTTGTATCGTGATATTTACGAAACCCAAATGAAAGGAGCCAAAGGAGATGAGTAAAATTAAAGGGCCAAAACGTCCGGAAAATATGAAGCAAACTTTGGCAGACTTATGGGGATATTTATGGAAGAGTAAGATGACTCTTGCAGTTGTTGTAGTATGCTTAATCATTTCAAGTGCTTCAGGTATTATTGGAACTTATGCCATTCGTCCATTAATCAATGATTTTATTGAAACAGGAGACTTAGCAGGATTAGCAAAAATGCTTGTTTTTATCGCCATTGTCTATGTACTTGGGGCAACAGCCAGCTACTTCTCTGCACGTTTAATGGTAACAGTTGGACAAAATACAATCGAAAAAATGCGTGGAGATTTATTTAACCATATCCAAACTTTGCCAATTCGTTTCTTTGATACGAATAAGCACGGGGATTTAATGTCTCGTTTTACGAACGATTTTGACAATATTCAAAATGCGTTTAACAACAGTATGTTGATGATTATCAGTTCCACACTTCAATTAGTGTTAACGTTTATCATGATGATTATCCTTTCACCAATTCTAACGGTTTTACTGATTGCGATGGTATTTTTGATGTTCCAAATTGTGAAGAAGCTTGGTGCCAAATCAGGAAAGCAATTCGCAGCGCAACAAGCGATTCTCGGACAAGTGAATGGATTTGTGGAAGAGCATATTGAAGGACAAAAGGTGGTTAAGGTATTTAACCATGAACATAAAGTGTTAGATGAATTTGATAAACTCAACGGAGAACTTCAAGAAGCAGCAAACAACGCACAATTTTATTCAACGATTATGTTCCCGATTTTAGGGAATATTAGTTATATGAACTATGCGATTACCGCTGCTGTTGGGGGCTATCTTGTTATTATAAATTGGATGGATATCGGAGGGTTAGCTTCCTTCCTTCAATTCTCAAGAACGTTCGCGCAACCACTGGCGCAAATGTCTCAACAAATGAATGTTCTTTTAAGCGCAATGGCTGGGGCTGAACGTATTTTTGCGATTCTGCGTGAAGTACCTGAGATTGATGAAGGGACAGTCACTCTTGATCAACAAGATAAAGATAACTGGTACTGGGTGGATGGAGACAAACGGATTCCAGTAGTTGGGAATATTCAACTTCATAATGTAGAGTTTGGCTATGTACCAGGAGTTCGTATTTTAAAAGACATCAATGTATGGGCTGAACCAGGATTAAAAGTTGCCTTTGTAGGGGCAACAGGAGCTGGTAAAACAACCATTACAAACTTAATCAACCGTTTCTATGAGATTGATTCAGGGGTTATTACTTTCGACGAGATTCCAGTAACGAAGATTAAGAAAGATGACTTGCGTAAGACCATTTCTATCGTATTGCAAGATACGCATTTATTTACAGGAACGATTGCGGATAATATTCGATATGGAAAATTAGATGCTACAGATGATGAAGTGATTAAAGCGGCAAAATTAGCAAATGCTCATAGCTTTATCAAACGTCTTCCACAAGGATACCAAACAGAAATTACAGGAGACGGAGAAGGGTTGTCTCAAGGGCAACGTCAATTGCTAGCGATTGCGCGTGCTGCAGTTGCGAATCCTAAAG
>CAJPNA010000112.1 GCA_905371865.1 uncultured Carnobacterium sp. | reverse complement strand
GTACTATAATTTTGAAACAGAATGAAACATTTCACAACCAATTATCTAAGGAGGAAAAATATATGGAACAATGGAACGGTTTTAAAGGTAAAGTATGGAAAGAAGAAGTTAACGTCCGTGACTTTATCCAAGAAAACTACACACTTTATGAAGGAGACGACAGTTTCTTAGCTGGACCTACTGAAGCTACTAAAGCTTTATGGGCACAAGTTATGGACTTAAACAAGCAAGAACGTGAAGCTGGTGGTATTTTAGATTTAGACACTAAAGTAGTTTCAACAATTACTTCACACGGTCCTGGATACTTAAACAAAGACTTAGAAACAGTAGTTGGTTTCCAAACAGAAAAACCATTCAAACGTAGCTTACAACCATTCGGTGGTATTCGTATGAGTGAGCAATCAGCTGAAGCTTACGGATTCAAGATTGATGAAGAAATTTCTCGTATCTTCCGTGACTGGCGTAAAACTCACAACCAAGGTGTATTCGATGCTTACACTCCAGAAATGCGTGCAGCTCGTAAATCAGGTGTTATCACAGGTTTACCAGATGCTTACGGGCGTGGACGTATCATCGGTGACTACCGTCGTGTAGCTTTATACGGGGTTGATCGTTTAATCGCAGAAAAACAAAAAGACTTCGCTAACATTGGCGATGGCACTATGTCTGATGATGTAATTCGTTTACGTGAAGAAGTTTCAGAACAATACCGTGCATTATTAGAATTAAAAGAATTAGGTAACATCTACGGATTCGATATTTCTAAACCAGCTTCAAATGCTCGCGAAGCTTTTCAATGGTTATACTTAGGATACTTAGCAGCTATTAAAGAACAAAATGGTGCGGCTATGTCTCTAGGACGTACTTCAACATTCTTAGATATCTATGTACAACGTGACTTAGAAAACGGAACATTAACAGAACAAGAAGCTCAAGAGCTTGTTGACCACTTCGTTATGAAATTACGTTTAGTTAAATTCGCTCGTACACCTGAATACAACGCATTATTCTCAGGAGACCCAACTTGGGTAACTGAATCTATTGCCGGTGTTGGTGAAGATGGACGTCCATTAGTAACTAAGAACAGTTTCCGTTTCTTACACACATTAGTAAACTTAGGACCAGCTCCAGAACCAAACTTAACAGTTCTATGGTCAACTCGTTTACCAGAAAACTTCAAATTGTTTGCAGCTAAAACTTCTATTAATACATCTGCAATCCAATATGAAAACGATGATGTAATGCGTCCAGAGTGGGGCGATGACTACGGAATTGCTTGCTGTGTATCTGCTATGCGTATCGGTAAACAAATGCAATTCTTCGGAGCTCGTGCTAACTTAGCGAAAACATTATTATATGCGATCAACGGTGGTATCGATGAAAAATCTAAAGCACAAGTTGGTCCTAAATATCAACCAATCACTTCAGAGTACTTAGACTACAACGAAGTAATGGAAAAATACAATGACATGATGGAATGGATCTGTGGTTTATACTTAAATACATTAAACATCATCCACTACATGCATGATAAATACAGCTACGAAAGAATTGAAATGGCATTACATGACACTGAAATTCTACGTACAATGGCAACTGGTATCGCTGGATTCTCAGTAGCGGTTGACTCATTATCAGCTATTAAATATGCGAAGGTTAAAACTATTCGTGATGAAGATGGCGTTGTTGTAGACTATGAAGTAGAAGGCGACTTCCCTAAATATGGTAACAACGATGATCGTGCTGACGAAATCGCAATTTGGTTATTGAAAGAATTCATGACTAAAGTTAAAAAACATAAAACTTACCGTAATGCTAAACATACAACTTCTATCCTTACAATTACTTCTAACGTAGTTTATGGTAAGAAGACAGGTAACACTCCTGATGGACGTCGTGCTGGCGAACCATTTGCACCAGGTGCTAACCCAATGCATGGTCGTGACACACACGGAGCATTAGCTTCATTATCATCAGTAGCAAAAGTACCTTACCAATATGCATTAGATGGTATCTCAAATACATTCTCAATCATTCCTAAAGCTTTAGGACGTGAATTAGATGTACAAGAAGAAAACTTAGTTTCTATGTTAGATGGTTACGCTTCAAAAGGTGGTCACCACTTAAACATCAACGTATTCAACCGTGATACATTATTAGATGCTATGGAACACCCAGAAGAATACCCACAATTAACAATTCGTGTATCTGGTTACGCAGTTAACTTCATTAAATTAACTCGTGAACAACAATTAGACGTAATCAACCGTACAATGCACGAAAGCATGTAATCTTAAGGTGTGAGGTTTACTGTTCTGAAAATAGACCACTGGAGGAAAATTTAAGAGGATGCCAAGCCTTCGACTAAATTTTTCGAAGTAGAAGTATTTCAAGGAGACCGAACCAGATTACACAAAGTGCGAGGATGACTCGCAACATTGCTGAAATTACGAAAACGGATGGGCAAAATCGTCCATCCGTTTTTTAATCGAAACAGCCCTAAAGGACACGAATTGTGATATACTAGAAGAGAAAAGATAGGAGGAATAATGATGAGTGAACCAGTAACTGGATATATCCATTCTACAGAAAGTTTTGGTTCTGTAGACGGACCAGGTATCCGTTTTGTAACCTTCATGCAAGGTTGTCGTATGCGTTGTGAGTTTTGTCACAACCCAGACACTTGGAATATTGGGGGCGGTCATCCGATTACTTCTCAAGAATTACTCGATCAAGCATTGCAATATCGTGCATTCTGGGGACGTAAAGGTGGCGTAACTGTCAGCGGAGGAGAGCCTTTATTGCAAATTGATTTCTTAATCGATTTCTTTAAGCGTTGTAAGAAAGCTGGAGTACACACAACATTAGATAGTTGTGGAATGCCATTCACGTATGACGAACCATTCTTTTCAAAATTCGAAGAGTTATTAGAATATACAGATCTTATTTTATTAGATATTAAGCATATTGATGATGAACAACATAAGAAATTAACAGGATGGACGAATAAAAATATTCTTCAACTAGCAGAGTATTTATCAGACAAAGGGCAACCCGTATGGATTCGCCATGTGTTAGTTCCAGAACGCTCAGACTATGATGAATATCTCATCCGATTAAGTGAATTTGTAAGTAAACTGAAAAATGTATTGAAGTTTGAGATTTTACCTTATCATAAACTGGGTGTATATAAATGGAAGAACTTAGGAATTCCATATAAATTGGATCATATTGAACCGCCAACTCAAGAACGTGTGGATAATGCTCGACGAATTTTAAGAACTGATGATTATAAAGGATTTTTAAACGCCTAATGAAAGAACTGTTATAGTGTAAAAGCTATAGCAGTTTTTTATGTTCAAATTTTATGTATAAGTGCATTTTTTGTTGGTTTTAATTGGTAATTATGTTAAAATTGTCAATGTAAATTTAAATAGAGAGAGGCCATAAAATGAGTAGATTATTAGTTTTCGGACATCAAAATCCAGATACTGATGCAATTACATCAGCAATTTCATATGCTTTCTTATTACGTCAATTAGGTGAGGATGCAGAAGCAGTTGCCTTAGGGACTCCTAATGAAGAAACACAATATGCTTTAAATTATTTCAAGAAAGAAGCTCCTCGAGTTATTGGGGATATTTCACAAGAGACAAACCGTGTTGCTTTAGTGGATCATAACGAAGTACAACAAAGCGCAACTGGCGTAGAAAAAGTAGAAGTTGAATTTGTAGTGGATCATCACCGTATTGCAAATTTCCAAACAGCGAATCCTTTATTCTATCGTGCAGAACCTGTTGGATGTACGAATACCATTTTGTACAAAATGTATAAAGAATATGGGGTTGAAGTTCCTAAAGATATTGCTGGATTAATGGTATCTGCAATTGTTTCGGATACTTTATTATTCAAATCTCCAACATGTACTCAACAAGATATTGAAGCAGCAACCGATTTGGCAAACATTGCTGAGATTGATGTTAATGTCTATGGTCTAGAAATGTTAAAAGCCGGAACAAATCTTGGTGACAAATCTGAAGCGGAGTTAATTGACTTAGATGCTAAATCATTCCCAATGGGGGGAGCGAATTTACGTATTGCTCAAGTAAATGTTGTAGACCCTGAAGAATTATTAGCTCGTAGAGAAGCCTTAGAAGAAAGTATGAGAGCTGCAAATTCAGAAAATGGATATGATACTTTTGTTTTTGTAATTACAAATATCTTAACAAGCGTTTCAACAGTTTTAGTTGTAGGAGATTATAAAGACAAAGTTGCCCAAGCGTTCAACTCAAGCTATACAGATGGATTACTTACATTACCAGGAGTTGTTTCTCGTAAAAAACAAGTAGTACCACCATTAACTGTTGCTTTTGAAGGATAAAATTTTGAGTGGGTGAGGAACAATTTTATTCCTCCCCATTTTTTTGTAAAGGAAATAAATCATGCGTAATTTGATACAATTTATGAAAGATTTTGTTGTTCCACAGTCAAAAAAAGAGTGGACGATTTCTTTAATTTCGATTACAGTTCGAAATTTAACTGTAATGAAAAAATTTTATACACAAATAATGGGTCTTTCTGTTTTGCAGGAATTTGATAATGAAGTTTTGATTGGTCATGGAAGAGGGAGTATCCCACTTTTTAAACTAGTCCAAGGAAATGGTGACTCTGATTCATTTTTAACAACTTATTCTATAGGTTTTCGTTTGGCAAAATCTTCTCAAATTGGTGAATTGATTAATCATTTTATTATGGAAGAACAAACGATTATAGGTTCAGGATTCGATGGTTATACAACTAATTTTTATATTATGGATCCAGAGGGAAATCGATTGAAATTTATGGTTGTTGAAGATAATCCTTCTCAGGAAGTTGATCAATATCTAGAAGGAAATGAAATGAAACGTTCGTTGCACGAATTTATTGATGGTATTGATGAAGCTTCAGAAGAATTTCCCGTAAGTGCAAAAATTACTCAACTTCATTATAATGTGATGGACGTAGAAGCAACAACTGAGTTTTTAATAAACAACTTCTCGTTTAAAACAACATATGATTATGTAACGAAACGAAAAAACTTTAAAGTGAATCGTGATGGATATTCAATAGCAATAAATTCCTGGAATGAAACGAATAAGAAAAGTAAGAGTATTTATGGGCTTTCAACGATTGAATGGCGAGTTCCTAATATGAAGGAACTAGAGAATCTTGTTCTCCATTTAGAAATGAATCAAGTTTCTTTTCATTATTATGATGCCTATTTAAAAGTTCCTACGAGAGATGGAATTGAATATTGTTTCAAAGTAGGTGATCATTCATGAGCTTACTTGAGAAATACTCAT
>CAJPNA010000111.1 GCA_905371865.1 uncultured Carnobacterium sp. | reverse complement strand
TCTCTCTTATTCACACGATGACGACAAAACAAGTGAAATCATCCTTATTGAAGATGTTGATTTAAAAGAAGATGTCGAAGTCATAGAAGAAGCTGAAGAATTTGAAAAAGTAGAAAACGAGATTCATTATGTTGCACAACGTATTCAAGAGATGATTCATACGCCTTTTGAAGTGATGAATGATAAAGCAGATGCCAAACGTCCAGTAAATTATGGAGACTTCGCCATTCTTTCATCTACAAAGAGTAATAATGATAAAATCGAATCTATTTTTGTTGCTTATGGAATTCCAGTGGACGTTCAAAAGGCGCAATCATACTTTAAACGTACTGAGATTACAACAATGGTTTCTTTATTAAAAGTGATTGATAATCCATTACAAGATATTCCATTAGTTGCTGTATTGCGTTCAGGACTTGTCGGATTAGACGAAATCGCATTGGCGCACA
Organism: uncultured Carnobacterium sp.; assembly: GCA_905371865.1. Taxonomy (GTDB): domain Bacteria; phylum Bacillota; class Bacilli; order Lactobacillales; family Aerococcaceae; genus Granulicatella. The sequence goes on along the minus strand of CAJPNA010000111.1, from coordinate 4,920 downwards.
TTCGTACAACATCCAAAAATACAAGTTACTACGAAGCAATTTGCCAATTTGTTTCTAAATTTAAGTTGCAAGATCTGGACTACTATGATTCCAAGCAACAATTAACGCTTAAAGAACGTCTAGAAAGCTTTTTAACCCTATTAAATAAATGGAGAGACAGCGCTAATAACGAATCCATCGCTCAGTTAATCTGGGAAATTTATATGGATACGCATTACTTGGAATATGTTCATGGACAATCAAACGGTGTGCAAAGAGCTGTAAACTTGCATGCGTTATACGAACATGCACATCAATATGAATCCAGTAGTTTTAAGGGCGTTCGTAACTTTATTCGTTTCATTGAAGCTCTTCAAAAGAAAGAAAAAGATTTAGATGAAGCGCCAATAGCAATGGATTCCAACGCTGTACAAGTGATGACAATTCACGCAAGTAAAGGGTTGGAATTCCCAATTGTATTCTTAATTGATACCAATCGAAAATTTAATATGCAAGACTTAAAAGCATCTATCATGTGTTCAGATGAGATTGGTGTAGGTACGAATTACTTTGATTTAAGCACACGTATTACGTATCCAACCGTTCAAGCGGTAGCCACGCGAAACTTCGAGAAGAAAAAATTACTCTCTGAAGAGATGCGTAAATTATATGTAGCGATGACGCGTGCACGTGAAAAACTAATTATTGTAGGTACTCTTAAAAATTACGAGACCTTTAAGAAGAAGTATGCTTTTTTAACAAATGAATCTAGTGAAATTTTACCGTATCAAGCACGATTCAAAAGCAGTACATTCCTTAACTGGATGCTACTGAGTGCGATTCGTGAACAATACAAGATTACTCCTGAAATTATTGCGAAAACTGATATTGTATCGAACAGCAAACGCTATATCCATGAAATCAGTGGTAAGGTGGTTTTCCAAGAAGATTGGCATGAATATTACAGCGAGGCCGAATCTCCACGTGAATTGAAGAATCGAGTACAAAAAATGCTACAAACCATTCAACAAGATTATCAGTTCGACGTTGAAAGCAAGACAACAAGCTATCAAAGTGTTTCTGAACTAAAACGTGTCCTTGAAGATCCAGTTATTGAAGAATTATCACAAAATAGCTTGATAGAAGAGGGGAGAAGAGCAATATACCTCTCTCCTACATTGGAACAACCACGCTTTATGGAAACTACTTCAAAAAATGTTACTGGAGCCCAAAGAGGTAGTGCTCTCCATTTATTAATGCAGAAAGTAGACTTTAGAAGTGAAATCACACTAGATTCATTAGAACAGTTACTCAGAAGTTTGGTTGAATCTAATGAAATTACACCAGAAGTTGCTGCAAAAGTTCCATTGACGCAAGCATACGAATTCTTCCAATCAGAATTCGGTCAATGGATTGTGCATAATTCACATTCTTTAGTACGTGAGCAAGCATTTTCTTATGTATTAGAAGCAAACAATTTCTTTAGATCGATTCAGACAGATGATTTGATGATGATTCACGGGATAATTGATGGTTATATCGAATTAGACGATGAGATTATTGTATTTGATTATAAGACAGATTATGTCGTTGATTCTACAGAAGGAATTCAAAGCATTGTCCGTAAATATAAAGACCAATTGAATATATACGCCGATGCATTAAGCATTAGTTGTAGCAAAAAAGTTACAAGAAAAGTTCTATGTTTATTATCAATTAACAAGAATATAGATATCGATACATTAAAAGCTATATAAATGATTATGCGCTCAGCGTTACTAATAAACGCTGGGCGTATTTTGTTGATGATGGAGGATATATTAATTTTTGATACATAACTTAGTATAATATATATTATGTAAACCTATATGAATCTAAAATAGAATAAGAAACATCATTGCATTTTAAAGCACCTCAAAGTATACTATTAAAGTAATTAATTATTAAGGATGGTCTCTCATGCAATATAATCAAGACAGCAAGTTTTGGCATTTCGCTACATTAGTTGCTGATGTTATTTTATTAAATCTATTATTTATCGTTCTATGTATACCTGTTGTTACGATTGGTCCAGCAGTTTCTGCCTTAATTCATACAACGCTTAAACTTTCTGAGGATGAAAATCGAACTATTATCAAACCTTTCTGGAATGAATTTAAACGTGATATCACTAAAAAGATGGTCCTATGGATTGTGTATTTAGTTTTAATCGCTGCTATGATATATATGGCTCAATTCTACTGGAATTTTGCGAATAACAACGTTGATTTATTTAGAACATTTGGTTTTATGTTATTTGTTTTATCAGTGTTGATTTTAGTAACAACTATTGTAGCTTCAATTATTGGTCTTGCAATGACGACTAAATATTTCAGTCCAATTAAACGTCTTATCAAGAACAGTTACTTACTCATTATTGTAATGCCATTTCAATCGCTTATAATGGCTTCGGCATTCGTCATTACAACTATTTTCTTTATTTATCAAACAGTTCCTGTTTTTTTATTCTTTTTAGTAATCGGATTTGCTGGTTTAGCTTATACTTTTGCATCATTAATTCGTGAATTTTTCACAAAAGTAAAATGATATGATTTAATATATATAAATATATGCAAAAACGACTTACAGAAATGCTCTGTAAGTCGTTTTTTTGTTATTTAATAGATAATCATTAACCACGTGCTAAACGTGTACGAATCTTAGTAGATACAAATTCAATGAATAATACTAAAATGATTAATCCGCAAAGAATGGCCCCTACTTCATTCCATTTATAAGCACTCATTGCAAACATTAAAGGAGAACCGATACCACCGGCACCAACCATCCCTAAGACAGTCGCATCTCTTAAATTCATATCAAAACGATAAATAACCGTTGAAATGAAAGATGGAATTAATTGAGGAAGGATTCCAAATCGTATCTTTTGATAAAAGTTACAACCACTAGCATCTAAAGATTCTAAAATCTTGTAATCTAAGTCTTCGATTGCTTCGATATATAATTTAGAAATCATTCCAATTGATGCTACAGACATTGTTAAAAGACCTGTAAATGCTCCTGGACCAGTCACACGAATAAACATTAATCCATAAATTAATGTTGGAACTGTCCGGATTGCCATAATTAATGTACGAAAAACTAATGCTACCGGCTTTGGAACGATATTTGTTGAAGATAAGAATGCAAATGGGATTGCTAAAATTGATCCTACTAAAGTTCCTAAAAACGCAATACAGATTGTTTCTAACAATAAGTAAGCTACACCTTTATTTGTTTTATCGAATAAAAGTGTTGTATCAGGAGAGAAAATACCTTTAATAATATTTTTAGAAATTTCTGCACCATTTTCAGGTACTTTACTTAATTCAATGGTCGTACCAGACCAAGTAACAAGTGTTACAAGGATTAAAACAACCATTAATTTTACAATCCAAGTACGAGGAGATTTTTGATATTGATTTAAAACAGCTTCATTCATTTAAGTCCCCTCCTACGCTAATTTAGTACGTAAATAATAACTAATACTTTCGATCATGACTACAGTAAAGAAAAGAATCACTAGAATCATTCCGACGTTGCTATATTCACGCCAACCTAAGTTTTCGTTTAAAATAATTCCTATACCACCAGCACCTACATAACCAAGAATAGAAGCGTATCTCACATTCCCTTCAAAGCAATATAAAGAGGAAGCTATATAACCTGGTAAGATTTGCGGAATAATAGCACTTGAAAAAGCTTTTCCTTTTGTCGCTCCCAAGGCTTCGGCAGCTTCGAAAGCCCCCATATCAACCGTTTCGATTTGCTCGTATAGTTGTTTTCCACAATAAGCGAATGTATAGGTTGCAATCGCAAACGTACCAGCGAGTGTTCCTAAACCGAATATATATGTAGCAATTAATGCGGTTACTAGTGTTGGTAATGTTCGAACAACACTTAAAAATAAACGGCTTAAACTAATTACAAACTTATTTTTTACAATGTTGCTAGATGCAATAATCGCAAAAGGAATTACTAAAATCGATCCTAATAAAGACCCCAATAAGGACATTTTAATCGTATCGATTAATGGTGACCAAATTGAACTAGAGTATTCCCAGTTTGGTGGGAACATTCTACCAATCATTACAAAGAATTGTCCACCACGTTGCATAAGCGTTTTTAAGTTAAATCCCGTTACTTTAGCAGCGTAATACATTGCCACAAGAAGCAAAATCGTAATAATAATTGCTTTCGAACGTGGTTCTTTTACCGTAGTCCCGTTCTCTAGTGTATATTCCTTTGGTGCAAAGAGTTTACTTAGTTTCATTCAACCCCTCCACCTTTCCTTTGTAGATTAAATCTAAGACTTCAGGTGTTACTTCGGAACTAGGACCATCATACACGATTTCACCATCTCTAATACCTAAAATACGATCTGCGTATTCTAAAGCTAATTCAACGTGGTGAATATTTAAAAGGATTGAAATATTCATCTCTTTATTAATTCGTTTAAAGTCTTCCATAACGCGTTTAGCTGTTACAGGATCTAGTGCTGCTACTGGTTCATCGGCAAGAATAATTTCTGGATTTTGCGCTAATGTACGAGCCAAGGCAACACGTTGTTGTTGACCACCTGATAACTGATCCGCCCGAATAAATGCTTTATCAACAATTCCGACTTTATCCAATGCTTCTAAAGCATGTAATTTTTCTTTTTTTGTATAAATTCCAAATAATGAACGGAAGAATGGAATGTCTGGTACTATGGACGTCAATACGTTCTTAATAACAGTTGTTCTAGTTACTAAATTAAAAGATTGGAAAATCATACCTACTTTATTTCTACGAAATTTACGTAAAGATTTTCCTTTTAACTTACTTACATCAGTACCATCAACCGTTAACTTTCCTTCGCTGATATCAAGCATTCTGTTAATCGTTCGAATAAGAGTAGAC
>CAJPNA010000110.1 GCA_905371865.1 uncultured Carnobacterium sp. | reverse complement strand
TTGTGATTATTTTTCAGCTAATTGTTTATCCACGTAGTTCACTAAGTCTTGAACTGTTTCTAGACCTTCTTCAGTATCGATTTTTACATCGAATTCATCTTCGATATCGTTGATGATTTGGAATAAATCTAAGCTATCTGCGTCTAATTCATCTTTAAGACGAGTAGTTAATTGTACTTCTTCTTCCTCTTTACCTAATTGATCTACGATAATTGCTTGAATTTTTTCAAATGTCATTGTGTTTTCCTCCAATATTTTAAAAATTATAATGTGATTGTGATACTTCCCCAGGCAAGGCCACCGCCAAAACCTGATAGAAGAATTTTTTTATGTTCTCCGATTTTTAATGTTCCATTTTCTACTAGTTCATTAAATAAAATCGGAATACTTGCAGCCGAAGTGTTTCCAACATGATCGATATTCATTGGGAATTTTTCGATCGGTTGTTTTAATTTTTTAGCCACTTGTTCGACTAAACGACGATTTGCTTGATGTAACAAGTACAAATCAATATCGTCAGCAGTATATCCAGACTTTTGTAAAGTATCTTGGATATTGACTGGAACAGTTTTGCTGACTAATTCATAAACGCCTCGACCATCCATTGTCATGGTTGAAACTGTTTGATTTGTCATTCTTTTTCCAGCGACTAATGCCTCAGATTTCTGTCCATCATTTTGTAATGTTTCCGCCAAAAAAAATGGCTCTTCATCTTTTTGTAAAAGAACAGCTCCAGCACCATCTCCAAAGAGAATTGCTGTCGATCGATCGTCCCAATCGAGTGAACTAAGCATCGTTTCTGCTCCGATAACGATTCCGTATTTTCTTTGTCCGTGTTCTAACATCTTTAGTCCAGTAGACAATGCATATACAAAACCACTACAAGCTGCGCTCACATCGAACGCAAAAGCATTCGTTGCTCCGATAGCTCCTTGTACAAGAGACGCGCAAGAAGGACTTGCTGCATCAGGTGTCATCGTTGCTACAATGATAAATTCAATAGATTCAGGATTAATCTGACTCTTTTCAACTAAGCGTTTTGCGGCAATTGTTGCCAAATCACTTGTTGTCTGTTCTTTTGCCCAATATCGGGTTTTGATTCCTGTTCTCTTTACGATCCATTCATCAGAAGTATCTACTCGTTTCGCCCAGTCATCATTTGTGATCACGGACGTTGGGAGATAGGAACTTGTCGCTATCACTTGAACCCCCACAATGTCTACTTCCCTTCTTGATTTGCTAGTACAGCCTCGTGTAAGAAATCATATAAATTATGAAGTCCCTTCACAAGAACTGCCATTTCTTCAGCGTTCATTCCTTCAATTGTTTTTAAAACTAATTTTTCATGAAATTTACGATGAAGACGATAAAGTAAGCGACCTTTCTTGGTCAGACCTAAAATTACAATTCTTCGATCGGCTTCGCTCTTCAAACGAACCACGTAGCCTTTTTTGACTAATGCATTTACTGCAACTGTTAGCGTCCCAACAGTAACATTCAATTTATTAGCGACTTCCGTTGTCGTATGTTCGCTATACATTCCAATCGCTTCAATGGCATGCATCTCTTTAATGGATAAATCATTAAATTGGCTTTGCGCCAGCGAAGATTCTTCAATGTCGAGCATTTGGTTAAAGACGTCCACCAAGTACCCGTTTATGGTCTCTAGAGTTGGTTCCATAAAAGATTTTCTCCTTTTGTTTGAATATCAAATCATTTGATGTTCAAAGTATATTATTTTTTACTTTGACTGTCAAACTATTTTTTTGTAATTTATTTTGAAATTCAAACTATCTTCAAATTTATTAGTGCTTACATTATGATAACAACGGGATTTTAATTTTTTCATTTTCATAAAAATAACAATTTTGAAAGAAAACTATTCAGCTGCAAATATATGAAAAAAGCTAGATAGAAGGCTCTATCTAGCTTATGAACTACTTTTTGAAAACACATTTTCCGTTTACATAGGTTGCTACTACTTCCACTTTTAATAAGTCTTGTGGATGTCTTGCAACAATATTTCTATCTAAAACGACAAAATCGGCCAAATTGCCTACTTCCAACGTTCCGATATCTAATCGACTTAATGCTTTAGCGGCACCACTGGTATGCGCCTTTAATGCTTCAACAATAGAAATACGTTGTTCTGGCATTAAACATGGTTTCGGTATCTGTTTTTTAGTTTGACGGGCTACTGCATTAAACATAGTTTCAAAAGGAGTCACATTTAATACCACTGGCGTATCCGTCCCAAAACCAAGCGTCGCACCTTCTTCTAAGAAGGATTTGAAAGGGAACATATGACGCGCTCGCTCTGCTCCAACTTCTTCATCTAAAGTTTCATATCCGACTAATAAATGACTTGGTTGAACAGAAACAATGAGGGAAGATTGAGCCGTTAATGGAAGGTCTATAGGATCCATCACTTCTAAATGCTCAATCGTATTGAACTTATATGGTGCGTCAAATGGAGTTTCTTCTTGTGCCTTTTTAAAATTTTGAAGCGTTAAAGCAATGGCTTTATCGCCTACCGTATGAATTCTCATAGGCCATCCTTCTTTATTGGCAAGAAGCGTTAGGCGTTCCATCTTTTCTTCTGTTAAGAGTGGCCCACCGACGTCTCCTTCAAAAAATGGCATCGGATACGGTTCTTTTAAATAAGCGGTATGCGAACTTGTCACTCCATCATAAAATTGCTTTACACCACCCATTTGAAGCATTTTGGAACGGTATTTTTTGTACAGTTCACGGTTTTGTTCTACTGCCTCGCGCATCGCTGGGAAGAAGCTTACACGTACTGTGGCCTCTTTTTCCACTTTTGCGTAAAGCTCAGGATATACAATATCATCAGGACTCTCCCCCGTTAAGGCTACGTCCCCAACTGCCGTCACACCCATTTGGTTTAAGTATGACATATAATTCTTTAATGCCTGTTCTTCATCGTTTTTATAAACAGATAATACTTTTGATAAATAATAGATGGCTTTTGCTTCAAGAAATACTCCTGTAAGCTTGCCGTTTCTTAAAACTGCTTCTCCACCAATGTTTTGTGGAATAGCTTCTGGTGTTAATTCGAGTATTTCTAGCGCCTTTGAATTAAACCAAATCGTATGAGCATCCCCTGCAATTAAACAAATAGGAATTGTCTTTGAAGCTTTATCAAGGTCTTCTTTCGTTGGCAAAATTTGCTGTCCAAAATCACTTGCATACCAACCAATTCCAATCTTCCAACCATTATATTCAGGAATGGATTCCGCTTGTGTGACCACTTCATCAATAGAGGCTCCCCCCACAGCTTTCATTTTCCCTAAATGGATTAAGGCAGACAAATATAAATGAACATGCGCATCTATAAAACCTGGAGTCACTAATTGATCCCCTACATCGATAACTTCCCCTACTAGATTAGTATTGTAATCCAATCGGTTCACAATCACGCCATCTTTGATTTCTAAAATCGCAGGTACTGCTTCATTTGTATCGCCAATAAAGATATTCTTACTTTTTAAATAATAGTGCATATTATAATCCCATCTTGAAGTCTAAAAAGGCTTCATTATATTTTGTTATCCATTCATTTCCTAAAAACTCATAATGTTCTAGAGATTGGATAACTTCTTCTGACGGATAGAACGTCTCATCTGAAGTTACTTCTGGGGCCATCAACTCTTTGGCTTTTTCATTTGGAGTTGCGTACCCAACAAATTCAGCATTTTTAGCAGCATTTTCTGGACGTAACATAAAGTTAATAAAGGCATATGCCCCTTCAATATTCACTGCTGTGTGGGCAATTGCAAAATTATCTGTCCAAACAGCACTTCCATCTTTTGGTAAAATATATTGGACGTTTTTATTCTCTTCAGCTACTGCAGCTGCATCTCCTGAATAACCCATCCCAATCGGAGCTTCTTCAAGTTTCATCATGGTTTTAATTTCTTCATTGAGAACTGCGCGAACATTTGGTTTTAATTGTTTTAATTTTTCCTCAGCTGCTTTTAATTCAGTTTCATCCTTTGAATTTAATGAATAGCCCAAGGATTGGAGAGCCATCCCTAATGCTTCACGATTTCCATCCAATACAAGAAGTTTGTTTTTAAACTCTTCTTTCCATAAATCTCCCCATGATTGGATACTTTCGGGATCGATGTACTTCGTATTCACCATAATCCCAACCGTTCCCCAGAAATAAGGAATCGTGTATTGATTTCCTTGATCAACGGGACTATTTAATAAGAAAGAAGAAATATTTTCTAGTCCTTTAATCTTTGAATGGTCTAATTTTTGAAGTAAATTTTGATTTACTAATTTGGTAATACTTGATTCACTTGGAAAAACTAAATCATATCGAGTTCCGCCTTGTTTCAATTTAGCTTCCATCGCATCATTGGAATCAAATGTTTCATATACCACTTGAATTCCAGTTTCTGCTTCAAATTCTTTAATTAATTCTGGGTCTATATAATTCCCCCAGTTAAATAGGAACAATTGTTGTTGTTCTGAAGAAGAACTCAATTCTTCTTTTGCCTCTTTGTTTTGAATAATATTTTTTACTCCAAATAAAATAGCTACCATTGCAAGGATAGCAATCATTAAAGTGACTAGTCTTTTCATTTATAACCCCTTCTCATTAAAAAACTGCTTTTAACAAGATTCAACTCCAAATTAAAAGCAGTTTCATTATTATTTTGATTTAACGTAGTTTTTGCCGTTCGCAGCTGGCCCTTCCGATTTACCAATGAATCCTACCAATACAATAATAGTAATCAAATATGGAGCAATCGTCAAGCCTACTGAAGGAATATCTTTAATAACTGGAATGTAGTTTCCGATAACCCCTAAACTTTGAGCAAGACCAAAGAGTAAAGCGGATAACATCACACTCACAGAATTCCATTTACCAAAGATCATCGCTGCCATTGCAATAAACCCTTGACCCGCAATGGTTGTCGCAGAGAAGTTCAGTGTAATCGATTGAGCAACAATAGCTCCTCCAATCCCTGCTAAGAACCCTGAGATTAATACTCCTGCAAAACGCATATGATAAACATTAATTCCTAATGTATCAGCTGCTTGAGGATGTTCCCCAACCGAACGTAGACGTAATCCAAATTTTGTTTTATTTAAAATCATCGAACAAATAAAGGCTAACCCAATTGCTAAATATGCTAAAAGGAAAGTGTCTGTAAAGAAGATTTGACCGATGATAGGAATCGAACTAAGAACTGGGATTGTCGTCTTCCCAAAGTAGTTCGTAATAATCTCCGTTTGTCCGAGTTCGTTATACAAAAGTCTGCATAAAAATACGGTTAAAGCGGGTGCAAGTAAGTTTAACACCGTTCCTGAAATAATATGATCTGCACGTAAGTAAACAGTAGCTAC
>CAJPNA010000109.1 GCA_905371865.1 uncultured Carnobacterium sp. | reverse complement strand
TGCAGAAGTAATTTTGAGGTTCTTTGAAATCAAGATTCTACGTTACTTTGGAGTCGAAGTGGAGTGGCAACATTGTGTTATTTGTAATAGGGATACGGACTTAGTTGATTTTTCGATTCAAAAGCATGGATGCCTGTGTAAGAATCATTTAGACGAAGATGAGTATCGCATGCAACTGTCTAGAAAGGCATTGTACGTAGCAAGGCAATTAGCGCTTGTGAATACTCCAAAACAAATAGGGTCTATTCAGTTATCGGGTGAGACTACAAGTGAATTAAGACGGTTGTTTGACACCATTATGGATGAGTATGTGGGCATACGTTTGAAGAGCAAAAAATTCTTAGATCAGATGGTCGAATGGGAAACGTTAATGCAGAAAAGAGGACAAGATTAAGAGTAGCGCAAAACGCTGTCTTTACTTGACTTTTTAAGCAATTATCGGTACTATAGTGGAAGATTAATAGGACGTTGACAGTGAGATTTTTAATGATAAAATGTCAAAGAGAGTATGGGCTGGTGGAATCCATATCATGGTTCATTAAAAGTGGCGCACTTGAGTCTATCAACAATGAAGCTTGGTTTTAAACCAAGAAATTAGGGTGGAACCGCGATTAGTCGTCCCTATGTATGCTTTTTGTGTACATAGGGACTTTTTTATTTAGCCAAAGGAGGAAATAGTATGGATTTTACAATGGTCATCCCAGCTTCAGAATTCAAAGATTTTCAATTGAAGGAGATTTCTTTAGCACCACTTAAAGTGAGTGTCATCGGACATGAAGATGAAGTGTTGGAGGAATTCCAAACAAGTGCGAACCATTCAATGTACGGTTTTAAAACAAAGAATGAAGCGATTAAAGAAGTGAAATGTGAAGTGATTCCTGGAGTGATTTATGAATTTTATCCAGTAGTGAATGCACAATAGAAAGGGGAACAATTATGGCAAAAAAATTAAGTGTTCAAGAAATTATTTTAACATTACAAAATTATTGGTCTAATCAAGGATGCTTGCTTCTACAAGCTTACGATACTGAAAAAGGGGCAGGGACAATGAGTCCTTATACATTCCTTCGCGCGATTGGACCAGAACCATGGAATGCCGCGTACGTGGAACCTTCTCGTCGTCCAGCAGATGGTCGTTACGGGGAAAACCCAAACCGTTTATTCCAACACCACCAATTCCAAGTAGTGATGAAACCATCTCCTGAAAACATTCAAGAATTATATTTAGGAAGTTTAGAAGCTCTAGGAATTAACCCATTAGAACACGATATTCGTTTCGTAGAAGATAACTGGGAAAACCCATCTCTTGGCTGTGCTGGTTTAGGATGGGAAGTATGGCTCGATGGAATGGAAGTTACCCAATTTACATACTTCCAACAAGTAGGTGGATTAGAATGCCACCCCGTAACAAGTGAAATTACTTATGGTTTAGAACGTCTTTCTTCATACATTCAAGAAGTAGAGAGTGTATATGATTTAGTATGGACTGGAGATGTTAAATATGGGGATATCTTCACTCAACCAGAATATGAACATTCTAAATACGCTTTTGAAGAAAGCAATGCAGAATTATTAATGCAATTATTTACAGACTTTGAAAAAGAAGCCACTGTATTAATGGAAAAAGGTTTAGTGCACCCAGCATATGATTATGTATTGAAATGCTCTCATGCATTTAACTTAATGGATGCTCGCGGAATTATTTCTGCAACTGACCGTGCTGGATTCCTTGGCCGTATTCGTAAGATGGCTCGTACCATCGCGAAAACTTTCGTGGCTGAACGTGAAGCATTAGGATTCCCATTATTAAAAGAGAAATAAGAGAGTTTGGAGGAGAAAGAATGACACAATCATTATTATTAGAAATCGGTTTAGAAGAATTACCTGCTCAATATGTTCGAACAAGCTCTGAACAATTAGCAAAACGTGTAGAAGACTTCTTCAAAGATGAAAACTTAGAATTTGAATCCGTTGAAGCATTTGCAACTCCTAGAAGATTAGCGGTTCGAGTAAATGGCTTAGTCGAAGAACAAGCTGACCGAGAAGAAATCTTTAAAGGACCATCTCTTGCAATCGCTCAAAAAGATGGAGCTTGGACAAAAGCAGCTGAAGGATTTGTTCGTGGAAAAGGGTTAACAACAGATGATATTTACGTTGAAGAAGTGAATGGCGTTGAATACATTCATGTGAAACAACATATCGCTGGTAAATCAACAAAAGAAGTGGTTAAAAACTTATCTTCTGTGATTACAGATATGAAATTCCCAGTGACCATGCGTTGGGCAGCTCATACATTTGAATACTTACGTCCAATTCACTGGATTGTTGCGTTATACGGCAATGAAGTGATCGAAGAAATCGGCGTATTAGACGTAAAAGCTGGACGTACTTCAAGAGGACATCGTTTCTTAGGAAAAGAAGCAACGATTGAAAACCCAGAAAGCTATGAAAAAGCATTGGCTGAACAATTCGTTATCGTGAACCAAGATGAACGTAAAGCATTAGTTCGCAAGCAAATTGAAGAATTAGCTGCAGATAATAACTGGATTATTCCAATCGATGAAGACTTATTAGAAGAAGTAAGTTCAATCCTTGAATACCCAACAGCATTTGCGGGTACTTTTGATGAAAAATACTTAGTCGTTCCAGAACCAGTATTAGTGACATCAATGAAAGAACACCAACGTTATTTTGTTGTGTATAACCAGGAAAAACAATTATTACCATTCTTCGTTTCAGTACGTAACGGTAATGACTACATGATTGAAAATGTAGCTAAAGGAAATCAAAAAGTGTTAACAGCTCGTCTAGAAGATGCATTATTCTTCTACGAAGAAGACTTAAAGATTCCGATGACAACTTTCTTGAAGAAATTAGAAACATTAAACTTCCATGCAAAGATTGGTTCTATGACAGAGAAGATGGATCGTGTGCAATTACTTGTGGGACGTATTGCAAAAGAATTGAACTTACCAAGTGATGTCGTTGTCACAGCGCAACGTGCCGCTTCTATTTACAAATTCGATTTAGTAACAAACATGGTTGGTGAGTTCCCTGAATTACAAGGAATCATGGGTGAAATCTATGCCTTGAAACAAGGAGAAACTCCTGAAGTGGCTCAAGCAATCCGTGAACACTATATGCCAACAAGTGCAGATGGTGAATTGCCTTCTTCAGTACCAGGCGCTTTACTTGCAGTTGCCGATAAATTGGATACCTTCTTAAGCTTTACAGCTGCTGGAATGCTTCCAACAGGATCAAATGACCCATATGCGCTTCGTCGTCAAGTTATGGGGCTCGTACAAATCCTTGCAGCCTTTGAATGGAACATAGAAATTGAAGACTTTACTAAATTATTATTAGGTCTTGATTACGCAGAATTCTTATCAGGTAAAGAGGAAGAAGTTGAAGCATTTATCTTAAGTTTTATTCGTGAACGTGTAGCACAACGTATTGCTACGATTACAAAACGTCATGATATTATCGATGCGATTGTGAACAGCAATACTTCATCAGTTCCTGAACAATTAAAGGCAGCGAAAGTTCTTTCAACCGTTTCAGAATCTGAAGAATTCAAAGGAATTACAGAGGCCTTAAACCGTGTAATCAATATCAGTGCAAAGGCCTTAAATGATGCGAGTGGCGAAATTTCAGAAGAACTTCTTGAAACAGAAAGTGAACGTAACTTAGTGAAAGCTATTCGAGAATTAAATGCAAAAGTAGGTTCGTTAACTCCTGAAGAATTGTACAGTCATTTAGAAGCAATAGCACCAAAAATCAATGATTTCTTCAATGAAAACATGGTTATGGTAGAAGATGAAGAAACTCGTCGTAATCGTCTAAGATTCTTAGGATTACTATCTGAAATCATTTTAGATTTAGCAGATTTCACATCATTAATCGTTAAATAAGAACCCTAACACAGAAAGGAGAGTGAATAAAATGGCAGTATTTTATGATCGTGCCACGATTCAAGTCAAAGCCGGAAAAGGTGGAGACGGAATGGTTGCGTTTCGTCGTGAAAAATACGTACCAGATGGAGGTCCCGCTGGTGGAGACGGCGGAAAAGGCGGAAGTGTTATTTTTAGAGTCGATTCAGGACTCAGAACCTTACTAGATTTCCGTCATAAACGTCATTTCAAAGCAAAATCTGGTGAAAACGGCATGAGTAAGAGTATGTATGGCCGTGGAGCAGAAGACTTAATCGTTAAAGTTCCACCAGGAACAATTATTAGAAATGCTGAAACGAAAGCGTTGATTGCAGACTTAGTAGAAGATGGACAAGAAGTAGTGGTTGCTAAAGGTGGCCGTGGTGGTCGAGGAAATATTCGATTTGCAACCCATAAAAACCCAGCTCCAGATATCGCCGAAAACGGTGAACCAGGGGAAGAGTTTGAACTCGATTTAGAATTGAAAGTTTTGGCCGATGTTGGTTTAGTTGGATTCCCATCAGTTGGTAAATCGACTTTACTATCCGTGATTTCAAGTGCAAAACCAAAAATTGCAGACTATCACTTTACAACATTAAACCCTCAATTAGGAATGGCGCAATCTCCAAATGGCGAGCAATTCGTCGTTGCAGACTTACCAGGATTAATTGAAGGGGCGCACACAGGTGTAGGGCTTGGAATTCATTTCTTAAAACATATCGAACGTACAAAAGTATTAATTCATGTGATTGATATGGCCGCAATGGAAGGCCGTGATCCTTTTGAAGACTACAAGATTATTCAAGAAGAACTTGGAAGCTATCACCTACGCTTATTGGAACGTCCAATGCTGATTGTGGCCAACAAGATGGATCAACCTCAAGCGGAAGAAAACTTAGAGAAGTTCAAGAAAGACTTAGCAGATAGCTTAGCTGAAGGCGAAGAGATGCCAGAGATTTTCCCGATTTCTGCCTATCGTCGTGAAGGACTTCAAGCATTACTGGCTAGAACGGCTGAAGTTTTAGAAGAAACAGAATTCTTCCCATTAAACGAAGAAGTAGTGGAAACACATATCGTTTATGGATTAGAAGAAGAGGAAGCACCATTTAAAGTGACAAGAGACCCTGATGGTACTTGGGTATTGTATGGTGACAAGATTGAAAAACTATTCAAGATGACAAATATGGAACATGATGAGTCAGTAATGAGGTTCTCACGTCAATTACGTGGAATGGGTGTGGATAGCACTTTACGTGAAAAAGGCGCTGAAAATGGCGATTTAGTACGCATTCTAAACTTCTCATTCGAGTTCGTTGATTAAGGAGTTTTGAATATGATTGATAGAAGTGAGATGGAAAAACGTTTTTACGTATCTTCATTTGACGGCCTAAGAGCGATAGGAATCCTTAGTATCATTATTTATCACTTGTATTCTTATCGCTTGCCGGGTGGATTTCTTGGATTGGACATCTTCCTCAT
>CAJPNA010000108.1 GCA_905371865.1 uncultured Carnobacterium sp. | reverse complement strand
ATAACAACAATTCTTAAAAAGGATTCAAACCTTTATGTATAATTATATTGTTCAATTAGTGTCTATCACTTTTTAGAAATGTTCTTATTCTATCCTATATAGTATCGTAAGATAAAATCTATTATAAAAAAGACGAACGACAAAGCAAGTCAGAGTGCAGCATAAATAATTACGAATTACACATCCGTTTAGCATTCCAATTAATCTTTTGTATACATCTTTACATAGGTTCTATATATTAAAAATAATTTTCGTTTTTTATTATTTCATTTTTTGTTTTGTTGTATTTTTATATTTTGTTAATATTGTTGTATTTTTATGGTATTTCTTTATTTAAGTTAAGTTTTATTTATTCGTTCTTTTGTATTTGGAAAAACGAAATTTCGAATTTAATAATAAAAAAACCAATTTTCAAAATCGGGTATCAAAAACCAAATTTCGAATACTGGGTATCAAAGTTTCAATTTGAATATAAGGGAATGAATTAATACCATCCACCGTTATCTTCTTTAGCTGTTTTCTTACTGTGGCATGAATGGCAAAGAGATTGCCAATTATTCATATCCCAAAATAAAATCTTGTTTCCTTTGTGTGCTTTTTTATGGTCTACATCAGTTGCTAATGTAATTTTCCCTTGTTTCATACATTCCGCACAAAAAGGATGTTCGGATAAGTACCGTTTACTTGCTTTCTGCCATTTATGGTCATACCCTCGTTGATAAGCAGACGGTCTATTTTCTACTTGTAACGGTTTGTGGATTGCGCAATACCTATCTTTAATATCCACTAATGCAGTACACGTTGGGTCTGCACACGGTCGTTTAGGCATGTTCCTCACCCGTTGCATTTACGGGGGTGTAGTTTTTGTTGAATGTTTCTGCATCCACAATTTCAACCGCTTCAAAGGCATTATCCACAATGAAGCTACCAAGATGAATGCTAACCTCTTCATTAAAAACACTATCATACACGCACCACTCCCCGCCCGATTTACCGATACTGCACCGTTCTAAAAACCAATCTGGCATTTCTGTTAGATTACCAGTGAACTGTACCGCCCTACGCACAATCGTTGTTTTATATTCCATAACTGCTCCTTTCGTATTTTTATGTATAGTAAAATACCCCTTATGCAATTAAGCATAAGAGGTACAGGTATACTCCTTAGATATATACCACAATCAAAACTGCTGCATAAGGAATCGAACCTTAACACAATATGCCCTTCCGCGGTACAGCACTTAACACCTTGAGAATACAGGTAATGTTTGAGTGTCTTTTAAAACCTTATGTTTTAGTTTTGTTTCCACGCATATTCCTACACGTAACACTCATGCCTAGTTAGTATCGCCAACTACTCGTATCGTTATAAACTACTAAGCCGTCTTTCAATTAATAAAAACCTAGCTACGGTCTAAACTGCTTTACTTTTCGACTTCACGATTCCTTTTGCGAAGGTTTCGTGTGTAGGTTAATCCTACAAAAAGGCACTATCGTTTATAACGGGCAATGACTTTTGCTTTAGTCAAATATGTTTATTCAGCTAATCTTTGCGAATCGTCATTATCCTATATGATTATATCGTCACAGACACGCATTGCCATAGAGTTCGTTATCTTTTGAATAACAAAATCCCTAGCGCCTGCTTGTTATGCATGAACGTTAGCATCGTTCTTCACTCAAATAGATTTACAAGGTTATCCACCTCAAGAAATCTATTCATGGTAGTTGCGCTTAGAGCTACCCTCACGCTATTACCTTGTGTCGTATCACTTCTTCAACCATTCATTAACGCATGACTACATTGACTCATCGATTGACTCTGCCTAAAAATGATAGTTTTCGAAGCTGGAACAATTTCTTATTCCATTAATACCCACGTTGCTTAGATTGGTATTTTACCACCGCTACTCTTGACCTATAAAAGAGTAACTTTCCCTTGTCGCCAAGGATTATATCGCTAAGCCGATTAGTATGTATAGGCTATGAGTTGCCACATAGCCTTATTTCTGCACCCTAACATTATCACGCATTTATAGTCACGTTCTAGTGGTTTTTTAGTTTTTTCTAGTGTATTTAGTGTCAAATTCCTTAACTGCTTTTTTATGCACGATGAACATTGTCTTGCGTGACATTGGTAAATCTCTTTCTATCTGCTCCCATGTCTTTAGATTGACATACCGCATTGTGAGAATTAACCGTTTTTCAGTGTCATCAATCGAATCAATCACATTCAGCACACGTCGTTTTAAATCTACTAATTCCTCAATCTTTTTTTCGATTGTGTCCTTGTACCCCATAATCTTTACATACGTGTCGTCCTTTAATCCCGCTTTTGATTCCTGTACGCTTACCTGCTTTAATTGTGGACTGCGAAATAACGTATTTTCTAACCGCTCTAATTCATCAATCTTTTGTTTGATTTCAATATCTACAAAACGAATCCGCTTTAAGATATGTGTGTTATCCATTTAACCCCTCCCTTTTATAAACCTGCTCAAATATGCTTTTTACTAAACTAATTGGAATGTTTGACCGATTGTTGTACCCATGCATATCTCTAAAACACACCGAACTACCTTTATCTCCAGTCTTTAATTCTAACTGAATATTAGATTTGAACTTAGTAGCCTTCTTAACTGGGTAATCGTCATACTGGTTATAATGCGCTAAATTATCGTAAGGGATTTTAAACCCTAACACTCTATCAATGTAACTCCATATCTTAGAACTAGCAGGATTTTCGATAATGTAATATTTAGGGTTATACCGCTTTATAATCTGTATCAGATTGTAAGTACACAATTCGCCATTTATTCGCTTGACAATTTGTTTGTCGGGTTTAAATTGATACTTTTCATAATCTACATAATCTCTCACGGTAAATGGACTTAGGGGCGTTTGTGGGTCGAATAAGCAATCGTCTGCCCGTTCTTGCTTCCAACATGCGTTCCCTCTATCCATAGCCGATGCTACACTCCATGATTCGCAAGGTGGACTAGCAATAATTAAATCGGGTTTAGGCAATTTATCTAACGTGTCGTACATTTTATTGTCACCGAACAGATACGAATAATCTGCAAGGTTTAAATTAATAAAATGACTATTTTTGTTTTCAATATCCAATCCCACAGAATAGATAGTTATCGCCCCTCTCGAATTTATTTCGTTTACTCCTTGGGCATAGCAGCCATTACCACTATCAAATAGCGCCCATATAATCATCCATTCAACCCCTCCAGTAAATCGGGTCGGAATCCGAACCACGAATTCCCTGTGTCTGTTTCAATTACGGGTAACGTTTGATACCCTAAGTCATCTTTAATATGTGCTAGTGAGTCTAAATCTTCCATCACGTTAATTTCTTTATATTTGATGTTGTGATTTGATAAATATTCTTTTGTGAACTTGCACTGCATACAGTTTGGTTTTGAGTATAGAGTAATCATTTATTACACCTCATAGGAAAACATAGCTATATTATTCGTGTATAATTTTGCATATTTCTTTTTACCTGTTGACGTGCTTACGTAATAAAATTTTAGAATACCTTTCGGAAGGTCAAAAGTATCTAATCCTGTGATATTTTCAAACTTCAATGTGTTTCCGTTCTTTAAAAATACTGTTAATTCTTTATACATAATAAATCGCACTCCTTTTTGTTTCTGTGAATTCGAATAGCATTTGCCCTGATTCGCTCGTATCGTACCCGTATGCTTTATCATAGCTAGAATGCTTGCTAGGACTTTGTAACTGATACCATGTAAGACCAGCAAACGATAGTGATTTTTCATGATGAAAGTGTCCAGTAATTAAATACCGTGACTTGCTCTCTCCCCATTCCTTCCCGAAATGCGATACCATGATTTCAACTAGCTTGTTTGCATTCTTCACTTTATCCCCGTGGTGCATGAAAATGGAATGATTTCCTAACCATGCATGCTTAAATTCGTCTAGGGATGTATCAAACTCAATCTGTGGGTATAAGCGTTCTAACCCATTGATAAACATGTAATCAATGGACGGTGCATGATTACCCTTTAAGTACACGACTTTTACATTCGGACTGTTTTCAAGCGCTAGTTCTAATAATGGTAATAAGAACCGATAACCTGCCTGAACACCCTCCCGAAAGTCCACATCGTCAATGCGTGTACCCTTTTCAGTTGTGTTAAGAAAATTATCCACATGGAAGTAATCACCGTGTAATGTGAATAGAATTTCTTCGTACTGATTGATAATCTTATCTGCAATCTCCCGTCTTAATTCTTCATAGTCTTTATCCGTGTTTAACCCGAAGTGCATATCTGCTAGTGGAATAAGTAAATAATCTTTTGGTAAATCTTCACACGATAACTCAATTCTTCGTGGCTCGATGTCTTCAAAAAATTGTTTCATTTCTTCTAGGGTTATTTCTGTTTTATTTTTAGGCACTACCACAATTTTAGACTGGTAATTGTAATACGTTTCCCCATCAACTGGAGTAGTCCATTCGTTAGAAGTTGCAGTCTTCAATTTAACTTCATCTGGATTAAATCCATGCAAACGGATTAGTTCTTCATTGGTGAACACTTTTCGGCTAGTTTGTCGTACTCTGATTTGTGAACCAATAGAACCGTCTTCATAAAAATCTTTCTTTTGAAAATCTTCTTGTTCTTTATTTTTGGTGACAGTCTGTTCTTTTTGTTTCGCCATCAATTCTTTGTAGCGCTGTGTCCTACGTACTCTCCCTCGTACTGAATCCACGCTAGGATATCCTAACCGATTAGCAATCTGTGTCCATGAGTACCCTTCTTCTTTTAAGTCTAAAATCCGATTCTGTTCTTCTTGCAATTTAACCCTCCTTTATGTCGATTTTTTCGATATATTCATCTTTTAAAATGATTAGTGGTTTACCTTCTTCTTTGATAATCACACATTCCCTTGGGTAGATTTCTATTTCAGTAGAATCGTATTCGTATATATAATTATTGATTGTGGATTTTACAATAATCTTCAATATAATCACGCACGCAATCTTTTACATTCAATTCCTTACCGATGATTAATGCTCTTTCGATTTCGTTTCCTTCGAACATCAATTTATGCTTTTCTAAATCATACGTACAATATTTCATGAAATAACTCAACTCTTTCTCGTGGTTCAAACTTCACTATTACTTTTGAAATATTATCGTGAACGTAAAAATCCTTTTTATCGCCACACCCTACAAGTACTTTCACAATCACACCTCCACATATAACCGTTTGATTTCATCGCCAAAAAGTTCAATGGCTTTTTCGCAGTATTCTTCATATTCGAAGTACCCGAACAGGTGGAAACCATTTTCTGTACCGCAATCTGTGAACACCCTCATTTCTTCGAAATCATAATCATAGTAAATGTAAAAATGCCCTTCCCCATCATCCGTCCAATCAGGCTTCCATCCATCATTACAT
>CAJPNA010000107.1 GCA_905371865.1 uncultured Carnobacterium sp. | reverse complement strand
ACTGCTATCTTCTAGAAGTGCAATGTCTTCCACATTTAGCAGTTGATGTAAGGCTTTGGCTTCTTCCATCGTTCGACATAAAATCGCCGTTGTGTGATACACTTTGGGACTTTCTTCCAATAATCCTTTTAAGCGCGTCAGCTGCATGCCATCTGCATCGCTATAGAGCGTTACTTCGCTTCCCGTACGTGGGAATACATTTTTATCGAGTGGCCATTTTAAGATTCCGTTGGCAAATCGTGTAATTTGTGCGGTACAACGATAGCTGATTTCCAGCGAGCGATTCATCAAGGTCCGGTTTGGAAAGACCAGTTCGACGAGTTCTGGATGTCTGGCTTCCAATGTGAAAATCGAAGAAGACGTCGTAAACGACTGGTAAGTGTCCCCAACGACCGTGAATTTCGCACGGAAATAAAAATTCGATAAAGTGCCTAGCCATAACAAGGACACATCTTGCACTTCGTCGATAAAGAGATGGCTATACCCCACATAATCGCGAACCGGAGTGACTCTTGTCGCCACATATTGCAAGAGGCGAATTCCTTCTGCCGTCACTTGGAGACGAGATCCTTCTATTTTCTTCAACGGAATTGGCGCATTGTCCATCTTCTCTAGTTCTTGACGGCGCGCTTTTGCTTTTGGCATCCATTGTTGAACCAAGTAGGCGATGTCCACGAATGCAAACATTTCTACTTGTTGCGTCACTTCAAGCACTTCTTTTTCGAAGACTTTTTGTCCAAGTACTTGGAAATACTCCGCCTCACTCTTCGTCTCAACATCCTTCATCAAGACTTCGATTTGCATTGCATTCATAGACTCGTAAACGGCTTTGGCCTTCTCGGACATAAAGAATTTATTGAGACGGCGTTTTAAAGTACGCTCTAAGACGGTTTGCATTTGCGTTAATTGCTGATGCAATGGTAAGGTCACATTCACATTTTCAGTGAGTTTTTCATAGTCTTTCATGGTGAAGACCGCTTGCCCTTTAATCCCGATTGCTCGATACGGTAGATCTTTCGCCGTTAGCCCTTGGAGATTGCGATGCACAAGTGCAATCCACTCACTATCCGTCAAGTATACTTTACGCGTTGGCACTTGGCTTAAAGTCGTTGTTTTATGCAAGTACATCTTGCGGTATAACTCAATCGTATGTTGCGCAAGTGTTTGTTGGTATAACTCGCTTCCCGTTAAACTTGGGATCACATGCGATACGTATTTTGCAAAGAGTTGGTTGCGTGATAGGAGCAACATATCGCTCATCCGCTTATCTTTGGCTTGATACATCAAATACGCAATGCGTTGGAGTAAGATTGTCGTTTTCCCACTTCCGGCGCACCCATTCACGATGAGCCAGTCTTTCGGGTTCAGACGGATAATTTCATTTTGTTCTTTTTGAATCGTTGCGGTGATGCCTTCTAAATGCCCATCCTTATTCGTCGGTGCACTTAAGGCCTCCATTAAGAGCGATTCTTCATTTTCAATATCATAAACAGACTGTAAGGTTCCTTTTTTGATGACGATGTCGCGTTTTAGAAAGGCTTGTGCTTTTTGCGCCCCATTTGGAGTCTCGTAATGGAGCTCTCCTAAGGTTCCTTCATAAAACAAACTTGCAATGGGTGCTCTCCAGTCATACACTTGCACTTGATCTTCTTCATCAAAGAAGGTCGCTGGTCCAATATACATTTTTTCTACTTTTTCGTCTTTTCCAAATTGAACGTCAATTCTTCCAAAGTACGGAGATTCTTTTTGTCTTTCTAATTGCTGGATTCCATACTGAATTGTATCTTGTCTAGTGATATCCAGGTCGCGTTCTTGCAGACGTTTTTCTTCGAATGTAATTTTGTCTTCCATTAGCTTTTTCACACCTTCTAGATGTTTAGCTTCTTCTTGGAAATTCTGGTTCTTCATGCGACTCACTCTCCCTCCACTGGATATTCTTTCTCATAAAAACAGGCTGAACCTCTGGTCCAGCCTGAATCTTCTTCTATGTACATACAGCACATAGCGAACATTACTTATAGCTGCTTCCTTCCGGACCTGACTCGATTCATAAGTTCGCTATTGCCATATGGCCTAACGGCACGTATTATTATACAAAACTTCTTTTTGAAAAGCAAGTAGATACCGCTTGAGAAAGAAATTATTGGAAACGACAAAATAAAGGGCGCAAATGAAACTATCCCATCGTTTTTTGCGGTTAGATGCTGGGAGTATTCCATACATAGTTTTCTCTTCTTAAAAGCACACCCTTCGGGGGTTGATTTCTTCGAGTGCTTGCGGATTATTTTATAGTAGCTGTAACGTTGCACCGGTTCGAGCCGAAGTCTCTCACCTTTAAAGCCTCAAAGGAGGTGTACGTCCACAAGCGGACTACTCCTGCTAAGCACAGTGGTTGAATGGAATGAGCTTTGCTGTAACCAGCTAGCTCATTCCTATTCAACTTTGTGGGGGAAAGAAAACGAAATACTCTAAATACATAATGTATTTGGAGTATTTCTGTCTTTCTCCCTCGCATTTAATGCGTAACACGTTACGAAACCTTAGCACTGTGAAGGTTTCCTATAGAATCCACAAGATTCTTCGAAATCAACGTGAAGAAATAAATAGGCTGCTCCCTACCTCAAACGATGGAGTTTTGTGCGTCTCTTATGTGGTGCTTCTTTTTCAACTGAATCTGCTAGGTTTTCTAAAATAAAACCGTGCCGAGGGATGGAAAAAGAGACACTAAAAAAGATAGTCTCTCCAGAAGGAAAAACTATCTAAAAATGTTTGCTTGTGCTTACTGATGGTTTGCTTTTTTTGTTTCTTCTCTTTCATCGAAAAATAACATCAATGGTAATAGCGTCCACAATAGATTTCCATCGAACACACTTAGCCAGGATTCGCCTGTATATAATTTCAACCCTATTCGAAGGATTAAGGCTAGCACGTTTACCACTATGGCTAGCGTAAATAATTGTTTGGCTAATTGAGAACTTTCTTTTTGTTTTGGTTGTTCCATGTTGATCTCTCCTTACTTGCTTTTTGTTATCTTTATTAAAACATTTAAAGGAGCCTTGCAACAGGCACTTTTGTCATTGCTTTGCATTACTAAAGTCATGGTTTGCTTGATTTCGTAGGAACAGCGGATTCTATAATAGCAGTAACGTGTTCCGCATTAAATGTGAATTAGCAGGAGTAGCCCGCTTACGGACATACTCCTGCTTTGAAGCTTTAAAGGTGAGAGACTTCGGCTCGAACCGGTGCAACGTTACAGCTATTATAAAGAAATCCGCATGGTTCCTACGAAATCAACCATATAAAAAACAGCAAACCAGATTGATTTGCTGCTTGTTCTCTAAAATATTTTATGCTTTGGATGGTTTGGATAATAAGAATAGGTAAAGTCCAAAGGCTAATTTAATAATGGCATCGATATAGGCGATGGTCACGAGGGAGCTTTGCGGAGAGAGGTATCCGACCGCTGCATTGATTACGCATGCCAATCCTAGGAAGATCATTGATTTTCCATGGACGAAGTAGTACGGGAAGAAATGGATCCCTGTCGCAAGAAGCGCGCCTAACCAGATGAGTCTCCAGTTTTCTGATTCAAAGAATGGCCCTCCTAAGAGTACTAGCAAAATAAATAAGAGAATCACTGAGTATAACGATACTTTTCGTTGGAAAGGCGTTGAAGGTCCGTCCGAAAACTTATGAAGGACTTTTTTATTCAGATTGATAGAAAAGAAGCTCAACATATAGCCGATACTAAAAACCTGCATATTAATGATTTGTTCTCCACCTACAACTGTCGCAAGTGCAATCACGAATGCGACTGCGATGAGCCATAAGCCACACGCTTTTTTGTAGTTGAATTCTAACGTTTCTCCTTTGTTATAACCTAAAAATGACATACGAATTCCTCCAGTTCACTTTGAAACTTTTAACGACATCCTCTATTCTACTCCTGTAAATATCGGATTTCAATCATCGCACTTTTTATAATTGATTTGATTTACAAGAGTCGTAGCAGAATTGATTTCGAAGGAACTGCGGATTCTATAGTAGCAGTAACGTGTTACGCATTAAATGCGAATTAGGAGGTGTAGGAATTCATTCCGTACATCTCCTTTGAGGCTTTAAAGGTGAGAGACTTCGGCTCGAACCGGTGCAACGTTACAGCTATTATGAAGACATCCGCAAGTTCCGCAGAAATCAAAAAAAACAAAAAAGCACAACCTCGTAATCGAAGCTGTGCTAGTCATTATTATAATAATGCAGTTAAAGCAGATGCTAGACCGAAGAAAATTCCTGGTGCGTTTGCAGCTGCTAGCGGGATGTCACGCTCTGGCTTGAAGAGTCCATAGTACACCCATAATGAGCAGTTCAATGCGGCAACGAGTGGTTGAATGAAGTCTCCTTTGTTTCCGGCTAAGTTATTCATAATTTGCGGAATATATGCTACATACATCGCCACAGACATACATGTTGCAATCCACCCTAAGACTTGTGTTTGTTTTTCTGATAATTTCATACTATCTGCTCCTTTGCTTTTCAAACTATGTAAAATAATATATAAAATGTAAACAATTTTCAAGAGTAGATAACCGTTTACAAGTATAAGTTTGTGTTAAGAATATTAAAAAGCACAGCCTCCTACTCGGAAAGCTGTGCTTGTTGTGCTTCTAGTTTTCGTTGTTTGTTGCGTTCGCGAAGGCCTTTGAAGAAGGTTTGCAAGAGGGTTTTGCATTCGTCTTCCAAGATACCTTGCTCGACTTCGACTTGATGGTTGAACCGCTCGTCTTGAAGCAGATTCATAAAGGTTCCTGCTGTCCCAGCTTTCGGGTCAAAAGCGCCGAACGTAACCTTTTTAAGACGCGCGAGAATCATCGCTCCGCTACACATTGGGCAAGGTTCCAAGGTGACGAAGAGTTCGCAGTCTTCGAGTCGCCAGCTTCCAAGGTGCTGGTTGGCTTGGCGAATCGCTTTAATTTCAGCGTGTAGCGTGGCGTCTTGTTCCTTTTCGCGTAAGTTATGGCCACGCCCAATGATTTCACCATTCAAGACTACGACAGCTCCGATTGGTACTTCCGCTTGGTCATAGGCTTTCTGGGCTTCTTTCAACGCTTCCCTCATAAAGAATTCTTTTTCCTGAAGTTCCATGTTCTTACTGATAGACGCGCTTCGTCACGACTAGACTATGCGGTCTCTCAAACTCCTTATCTAAGTAGTCTTGGTACGTCCCTGGGGAAATAAATCCACGGACGCTTAAAATATCGGTTCCTGCTGCTCCGACAATCGTATCGGCTAGCAGTACGCAGTTAGTACTCATGACAAAATACGTCTTGAATTTTGAAGAGGTAAATTTATACAAGCGGCCATCTGCTTCTTGTTTTAGCTTGTAGGCATACATCGGTTCTTCTTTGTCGATTCCAGGACGCTTAGGTTTCACCATTTGCGGCGGAT
>CAJPNA010000106.1 GCA_905371865.1 uncultured Carnobacterium sp. | reverse complement strand
AATTCACTTATAAGTGAATTTCGGGAGCTGCTTTCATTTTTTCTGGGGATCATCATTCTTTTTCCTCCAATTCTATTGACGAAACCGATAAAAACTCTTACAATAAAGTTAACTGGTAGTGACCAGTTGTAGAATGTTTTTGAAAGGAGGGTTCAATATGGTTGCTAAACCCTCTCCTCTTTATTCAACGCTAAGTATAGCATTAATGGATTTCATTAAAACAAAGGGGAAAGCGCACGAAAAGATGCTTTCAGAAAGAGAAATTACGAAAGTATACAATGTGAGTCGAACCACTGTTAGAACAGCGCTAAAAGAATTGGAGACACTTGGGTTTATTTATAAACGCCATGGCAAAGGGACGTTCATCTCAAATCAGTGGAAAGAACGTCAAAACTTACTAGAAGGATATAGTTTTACAGAACAGATGAAGGAACTCGGTAAAGTCCCTACGACAAAGATTACTTCTCTGGACTGTTATGAAGCGGATGAATTTATCGCCCCATTAATTGGGATTGAAGCGGGTGATAAGCTATTTCGATTGAAACGCATTCGGTATGCAGACGGAATTGCGCTTATGAAGGAAACCACATTTTTACCTTACGATGTTTTTAAAGGGTTAACAAAAACACTTCTAGAAGGTCATTCTTTATACGATGTGTTTGCAAGTAAGTTCAATCAGCAAATCCACTATGCTGACGAAGAATTTTCCGCAAGTATTTTAAGTGCGGAAGAAGCTGAAGCACTAGATGTGGATCCGCATGGAGCTTGCTTAAGGTTTAGACGAACGACATTGAATCACGAAAATCGCATTATTGAATACACTATTAGTGTAGCTAGAAGCGATCAATTCTTCTACAAGGTAAGACACTATCGAATAAATCAATAAAAATTTTGGAGGGGTATTATGTTTCAATTTTCAACCAGTCAATTAGAAGCTTTATCTGCAGAAATTACAACGCGCGAAATTCGCCAACAACCAGAATTGTGGAAAGAAGCTTTTGATTACTACAAATCAAACTTAGAACGCATCACTGCTTTCTTAAACAACTTACCTGAAGGTCGCCTTCGCGTGATTTTCGCAGGTGCAGGCACATCACAATATGTGGGAGATACGATTCTTCCTTACTTAAAACGTACAGGAAATGAAGACCGTTTTGATTTCCAATCTGTCGGAACAACAAACCTTGTAAGTAATCCACATGACTACTTCAAAGCAGAAATTCCTACAGTGCTTGTTTCATTTGCACGTAGCGGGAACTCACCAGAAAGTCTTGCAAGTGTGCAACTTGGCCAACAAATCGTGCGCGACTTCTATCAAATCACGATTACTTGTGCACCAGAAGGAAAATTAGCCATTGCTGCTAAAGACGACACAAACAACTTACTCTTAATGATGCCAGACCGATCTAACGACGCTGGTTTTGCGATGACAGGAAGCTTCACATGTATGACTCTTACAGCGCTTCTTGTATTCGACGAAGCACACTCACTTGAAGAAAAAGAAGGCTTCGTGAAATCCATCCGTCAAATGGGGTCAAGCGTCCTCGAACGTGAAGATGTGATTCAACATTACGTGAACTTAGACTACAACCGTGTGATTTACTTAGGTTCTGGTTCTCTCAGCGGACTTGCTCGCGAAGTTCAATTGAAGATTCTTGAATTGACTGCTGGACAAATCGCAACAGCCTTCGATTCTTCAATGGGGTTCCGTCACGGTCCTAAATCATTTGTAAATAGCTCTTCTCTAGCCTTCGTATTCGTATCGAACGACGACTATACGCGTCAATACGACATCGATATCTTAAACGAATTACACGGCGACCAAATCGCACGCCTTGTTCTTGCGGTTGGAGTGGATGCAGAGAGCGACTTTGAAGGTCTATCTTTCAGCTTCGATAAAGAATATCGTTTCGTTCCAGATGCTTACCTTGCACTTCCATATGCGGTATTTGGCCAAACGGTTTCTCTACTTTCTTCTATCAAAGTTGGAAACAAACCAGACACTCCTTCACCAACAGGCACTGTAAACCGTGTCGTTAAAGGAGTAACGATTCACCCATTAGAAGCATAAATAACTTTATTGAAAAGAGATGATCCTATGACAACTTATATTTATGCCAAAGCATTTTATTTTGAAGACGAAGTGAAAGGTCCAGGGTACTTACCAATCTTGGACAACGGAACTTTCGGAGCCTTCCAAACCGAAAAACCAGAAAGCGGCGCTACGATTATCGACTACGGTAACTATCAAATTGCCCCAGGTCTTGTGGATACACATATTCACGGATTCAAAGGCGCTGACGTAATGGATAATGACGTAGAAGCTCTTCGTACCATTTCAGAAGGACTTCCTTCCTGCGGGGTTACTTCTTACTTACCAACAACCTTAACCGCATCTCGCGAGTTATTAGCAGATGTTTGCCAAACAGTCGGCGATAACGCCACAACACTTGGCGGCGCTAAAATCAGAGGGATTTTCTTAGAAGGTCCATTCTTCTGTGAAAAATACAAAGGCGCGCAAAACCCTAAATACATGGGCGACCCTAAATCTGAAATCTTAGATGAATGGCAAGAACGCGCTGGCGGTTGGGTGAAGAAAATCGCGATTGCACCTGAACGTGACGGTGCGGTTGATTTCATCAAACACGCGAAAACAAAAGACATCTATGTCGCTCTTGCACATACAGATGCCACTTACGAAGATTGCAAAAACGCCGTTGAAGCCGGTGCGAATATCTTCGTTCACACTTACAACGGAATGCGCGGCTTACACCACCGCGAACCAGGCGTTGTCGGTGCGGCACTCACATTGCCAAACGTATTCGACGAACTCATCTGCGACGGTCACCACGTCCACCCAGTGAGCGCAAGTATCGTTATGAAATGTTGCGGTCACGACCATGTAGCCCTTATTACAGACTGCATGCGTGCTGGTGGTATGGGCGAATGCGAATCGATGCTTGGTGAATTCCCTGTTATCGTAAAAGACGGTACAGCTCGCTTGAAAGACGGCGGTAGCCTTGCCGGAAGTATTTTGGAACTTATCCAAGGGGTTCAGAACGTTGTGAAATGGGGCATTGCGACTCCACACGAAGCTCTTACAATGGCCAGCCTTGTTCCTGCAAAATCAGTCGGTATCGACGACGTTTGCGGACGCATCGACCCAGGGTACGCAGCGGACTTCATCGTATTAGACGATGAGTTACAACTCAAAGCGACTTACTTAGACGGTAAGCCTTATTTCGAAGCAAAATAATCAAAAAGACAGTGAGTACGAGGCGTGAGAGTGCCCCAATCCATAACTCAAGGAGTGTTATTATGTCAAAATTAGTATTAACAAAAGGAAAATATGATCACTTATTAAAACTTTCAAACAAAAACCATGTCATCGGTGCTTTAGCGATTGACCAACGTGGTTCATTGAAAAAAATGATTGCTGCAGGAAACCCAAATGTAAAAGGGGACGAAGGCATCATCCGCTTCAAAGAATTAATTTCTGAAGAATTAACAAAATACTCTTCTTCAATCCTTTTAGACCCAGAATATGGTCTTCCAGCTGCAAAATTACGCCACGAAGACTGCGGACTTTTAATCTCTTACGAAAAAACTGGTTACGATGCAACAGAAATCGGCCGCTTACCAGACTTACTTCCAATCTGGTCTGCAAAACGTATTAAAGAATTAGGCGCTGACGCTGTTAAAGTTCTTTTATACTATGATATTGACGAAGACCCAGCGATCAACGACATCAAACATGCATGGGTAGAACGTGTCGGTAGCGAATGTGTGGCAGAAGATATTCCATTCTTCTTAGAAATCGTTTCTTACGAAGCAAGTGACGACGATGAGAAATCAGCTGCATACGCTAAAGTTAAACCTCATAAAGTAAACGACGCAATGGAAGTCTTCTCTGACCCACGTTACAACGTTGATGTATTAAAAGTAGAAGTTCCAGTAAACATGAACTTCGTAGAAGGATACACTAAAGAAGGTGTTGAACCTGTTTATACTCGCGAAGAAGCGTTACGTTTATTCAAAGAACAATCTGAAATCACTCACTTACCATTCATCTTCTTAAGTGCTGGTGTTTCTGCTGAATTATTCCAAGAAACATTACGCTTTGCAAAAGAAGCTGGTTCTACTTTCAATGGTGTGTTATGTGGTCGTGCAACATGGAAAGATGCTGTAGCTGTGTTTGCGACTGAAGGGGAAGAAGCTGGTCGTGCGTGGTTGGCAAACCAAGGACGTAAGAATATCGAGGACCTTAACGTTGTTTTAGATGAAACTGCAACTCCATGGTTAGAACGTGCAGAAGTAAAATAATTACCTTATAAGTAAAGAGCGTTGCTCTTGTAAACACCTAGGATTTTTTCATACGAGTAGTAATGGCTGTACCGGTCTGAGCCAAGGTCTCAGACCTCTCGAGCCTTAAACAGACTCTAGGAAATTTCATTTCCAGAGTCTGTAATTCGCATCGCGTACACTCGCGACTACCACTCGTATAGAATCCTAGGTGTTTTTTTCGCAACGCTCCACTTTTTTTCTTCTACTAACCATGAGACGAAACAGGAACAACAAAAAAGAAAGCTAGGTCTATAGCCTAGCTTTCTTAATTTTTATAGTTCTTCAATAACGACTGCGGTTCCGCTACAGGTGACCATAATCATGCCATCCATATACTCATAGTCCATTTTCACGCCTACTACAGCATTCGCTCCGATTTTTGCAGCTCTTTCTTCCATTTCTTGTAGAGCTTCTTCTCTAGCTTCTGAAAGTTCTCCTTCATAAGCTCTAGAGCGGCCTCC
Source organism: uncultured Carnobacterium sp. (assembly GCA_905371865.1). Lineage (GTDB taxonomy): Bacteria > Bacillota > Bacilli > Lactobacillales > Aerococcaceae > Granulicatella. The sequence continues at coordinate 649 of CAJPNA010000106.1, read as the reverse complement.
AAAGAAATTTCTTAGTCCTGCTGCGATATCTTTTATAGCATCAACACCTGCTACCACTTCACCAAAAACAATCCATTTATACTCAACAATTTGATACCCTTCGACCGTTTGTGTTGTAGTAATAATCATAGAAATTCCTCCTTTTGTTCTATCTTCATATTACTGCACCTGTGGCAAAAAATCTATAGGAGAATGGTCCGATATATCATTCAAGCGGTCTAAATTTTTTTACTTTTGAATTCTGTATTTTGTGCCTTCGAGGGATGCTTGTAATGCGTCGACGCTTGCGTCTCCTTCGACTGTGGCTACTTTTGTTTCTAAGCTCACTTCAACGTTTGTCACGCCTGGGACGTTTGAGAAGCGTTCTTTCACTGTGTTGGCACATCCTGCGCATTTAATTCCTTCTAAATTGTATTCTTTTTTCATCATAAATCTCTCCTTTAAAGTTATGCTTTCCAGCGTTTTAATCTTAGGGCGTTGAGGACAACAGATACGGAACTGAAGCTCATTGCGGCTCCGGCAATCATTGGGTTGAGGAGTGGTCCGCCAAAGAGGTGAAGAACTCCCATCGCAAATGGTATTCCGATCACGTTATAGGCAAATGCCCAAAATAGATTTTCTTTAATATTACGGATGGTTGCACGGCTAA
>CAJPNA010000105.1 GCA_905371865.1 uncultured Carnobacterium sp. | reverse complement strand
CTAATATTTCTTCCTCAAATTGGAAGTAAACTTCTGTTCTTTCTTTTCCAATTTCGATTCCCAACAACTTACCATCAAAAGCATATTCTTCCATCTTCCCAGTAATTACATTCTCCAAAGCTTCTCGAACATCCAGATAAAAATTATGAACCTCAGAATTTAAAAAATTTGATAGAGATTGACAACTAGAGCTATCGAATTCTACTAGCAAAAATTTCTGACTATTTTTAGTTACTTTTACAATATAGTTTCGTTTCATTTATAAGCACCTTTAAATTTATTCTATTTTTGTGGATAAGCAGTAATAATTTCCCCCTCAGAATTTAAAACTATTTCATTGTTCATTCCATCATAAAAGGAACGAATTATTTGTTATTCTCTGGCATCATCCCAGAGGGGGAATGGATAGTTAACCGGCATTCCTTCCTTGACATAGTATCGATTAATAATAACTATGTCTGCTAAAAAATCTAAAAATTTTGTTTTTGCTTCTTGGAATGTATGATAAACATGCTTTCCATTAAAACTTCCTCTATCCATTGTTCCGTATACAAAATATAAATTTTCTACTTGATTATATTCAATGACGACTTCCCATTCTCCAGGTTTTTCCTCTGAAAATATTGAATATCTTAAACTTGAGTAACCTAATTTCTCAATTTCCTTTAGAAGATCCTTTTTCTGTAATTCTAAATTACTCATTATTTTATCCCCACGTAGAACAGCTCCAACATTTCCTACTTTTATATTCTCTAAAATTCTTTATTTTTCCTTTCAATTTAATTTATGTCTATTTCCTTCCTTCTTCTCTCTCCATACTTAGGATTAATTATACTAAATAAGCGAATTTGTTCTTCTTGAAGAAGGGTATTATAACGGTCAAAATCTCCATTAGCATTAGCCCATGCATTTTTTGATGCAATTCTAGTAACATATGATTGCAAAAGATAATAAAGAATATCTTCCTTATTATCAAATTTTTTCTCAGAATTTATTTTGCCACGTTCGACACCAACAATGTAGTAATAATCGCCCTCTAAATAAATAGTACGCCCTTCCGGTAAGAATAGGGATGGTTTTTCTTCTGTAAATAAATCCGACTGATTAAGATTTGTCTCCCCTATTTTTAATAGTAATTCCATTAATTCTTGCTTTAACTGCATTATTTTCACCTCGGATTCCTCTCTCATCTTCTGGTGATTCTCTTTTTCATCCCATAGGGGGGAGGAATAATACGGTGTTTTTCCTATCTTTACTCTGAATTGATTAGATTTTACAAAATGTTCTAATCTTTCCAAAAAAGCTATTTTTGCATCTTCAAAACTAATAAACTCTATCGTATTCCCCATCACATATGACCTGTCATCTCGACCATTAATCATAAACTTTCCATCTCTATAGAATAAGTGAAATGCCCATGGTTGACTACTTTGTTCATCAAATAAAACATAATGTAAGCTCTCGAAATGACGTTTATTTATTTCTTGTTCAACTATATATTTCATGTTCTCAATATCAATCATCGATTTTATCCCATAATGGCGATGGATATTCTGCTGATAATCCTAACTGTATATTCAGTTTATTAGATTCTATAACAAGTTCTAATTTTTCAAAAAAATCTTTCTTTGCACTTTCAAAATTATCGTACTCTTTGCTGTGTCCCACTATATATGACCTGTCATCTCGACCATCAACAAAAAATTTTCCATTTTTCTGATAAAGATGAAATGCCCAAGGAAGACGTTTATTTTCGTCAAATAGAACATAATGTAAGCTCTCGAAATGACGTTTTTTAATTTCTTGTTCAATATCATTTTTCCATATCAAAACATTCTTCTCATTCATTTACGCAATCTCCTTTAATATACCTAGTAATTCATAGATACTAATTCCAGTCCCAACCTGAATTTGTATTCCTCCGCCTTGACCAAATACTTTAGCAATCTGACCTTGCTTAACTTCAGCTAAATCTTCAATAGATAGATTAAAATCTGAAAGTTTACTTTTTTCATCAATAGAAGTAATTCGGGATTGGGGGAGGAGATGCTGGAGTAGTGTTGATTCACTCTACCTTAAAAAGAATTCTATTTAAAGCAAGAGCTTACCAATGGTTTGTTGGTAAACTCTTGTTTGATTTATTCTATCATAAAAGGGGGAGTTATTTGTTATTCTGTGGTATCATCCCAGAGGGGGGATGGATAATATGGAGGATGCCCAGTTTGAATTTCAAGTCTATTTAACTGAACAAAGGTTTCCATTTTTTTGATAAAAAAATGCTTTGCCTCCTCATAGTTCTCAAATTCCCATGATTTCCCCATAATATAGGAACGATCATCTCGACTATTAACTATAAATCTATTATTTTTATAATACAGGTGAATAGCCCAAGGCAAATTACTGTCCTCATCAAATAGTACATAATATAGATTCTCGTATCCATGTTCATGTATAGTTTTTTCTAAGTCGGCTACTAAATTCTGCATGTTAATTTCTGACATAATTACTTAATCTCCCTCACTAAACCTAAATCTTCATAAAAACTAAGAGATGAACCAAATTGAATCTGGGTTCCCCCTCCCTGACCAAATACTTTGGCAATTTTTCCTTTACGAATATTCGCCAACTCCTCTATGTCAAGGCCATAATATTCAAGAGATAACCTGATCTTCTCTTTTACAATGTCTGGAGCTTCTTTAAATGCTTTAAGGATATTTTCTTCAGTTAAATCTATCACCACTTCATACTGATGGTAGTCTTGATATTCCTCAGGATAAGGCAAACCTCGTTTATTAAACGGTAATTTCTCTCCGTTATCAACTGGACTGGTGAAGCGCCCACCATTTGATCCAAAACGGTCAAATATTTGTCCCGCTTTCAAATCTGCAGATTCTGTAATTGGATTTCCAGCACTATCTAAAACAAAACCATCTCCTGTTTTCGGCCATTTAATATGTCCTTTCTCGTTCACAAAAGATCTTGATCGAACAGGAATTTGTTTACCTTCAAAATAATCTGCTGAAAGATAAGCTGTTTTCCCATTTGGCATAATTATGCGCTCTGGAAAATATTTTCCTTGTTGAGCATATTCTTGTCGCAAATAATTATCAAACTTCGAACTTTCTCTTGCCGCTTTACTAGCTTCTAAATTCTCCAACACTCGATTTTTTATTTCAAGTGCTGATTCAACTTTTGGCACAGTCTTTCCATTCAAACTAAATTTCTTAACGGCTTTAGAAGCAGCATACCCACCAACAAAATTTCCTAATAAGTTCATCAGTTGTGCGGTTTCTTCGTTTCCACCGAGAAGTTTTGTACCATGGTAGGCTACTTGACCAGTTGCTAACCCTCCAATTGTTCCCCATAAGAACTGCGAGATTCCTTGTGTAATACTTTGTGTCTGGGTAATTGGTAAGAAAATCCCTGTTGTTAAGGTGAAGACTTGTCCAATTTCGTTATAAGATTTAACTTCTTCTGCACTTTTATAATACCATATTCATGAAAATAAATTTGGTATTTATTCAAATTTGATACACAAAAATACCACTGGTAACCCAGTGGTATCATCAATTATTGTATTTTAATCTCTACAGCCATCCCTTTGCTTTCAAATACTCATCCGGGATACGCAATTCAATCTCTGCTATAATCTCTTTTAAGTAGCTGTCCCAATGCTTTGTTCCCATATAACTACGTATTTTGCTTTCAAGCGACGCTCCAAATTCATTACCCAAATCAATAGAGAACCCGCATAAACCATTATCGTAATTAAATTAAACCCAATAGTAGTCATATACCCTGAATACGAGGTGTAATATATAATGATTTGGGACATCAACCAATTCACAAATGGTTATTTCAGTAACTCTATCTCCAAAATAACGCTCAACTCGTCCAATTAACTCCAGCAACTATTTAAATTCATATGCCTTATTCCTTTATTTTTGAAGTCCGTTCTTTATAATCCCATCAGAACTGAATCCTAATAAGGTTGATTCATATTTCTGTATTGTATCAGAATAATCATCCAAATCAGATAGCCACTTCCGAATGTTTCGTAATTTTACAACAGCCCAATAGAAGAATTGATTAATTCTGTTCGGCAAATAGGGAATATCATATTCTCGATGATTGCTATCCACATAATAAAGGCGATTCGACGTTGTATCCAAGTTGATTTTTTGTGGTTCTTTGGAATCAATTGCAAAAAACGGTGATAGCCCTTCTTGTTGGAATAGGGCTTGTAACGTGTTCGAATCATGTCCCAAAGCTTCAATTTTTGGGATCAGTGAAAAATCAACATCTACGAATGCGTTTTTAACAAAGAGAGCAAAGTATAGTTGTGCTAATTGCTGATCTAGAATTTTACAATACTCTGAAATATTTCCGCGTTCGCTAATAAATATAAAGTAAGCATCTGATTCTGAAACTAAAGAATAAATAATATCTACACCATCATAAACTTGAATACTCTCTGGTTTAGCTACAATTTCAAAATTACCTACAAAATTTTTCAGGGTAATGATATATTTTTTTTCAAACATTATAATCTCCTTAAATATCCATATTTGATTAATTTTTTAATAATAGCTGACTCATCTGAAGGAATTGCATTTATTAATTCAACAAACGAAGGATCCAACTTGGATTGGGTTCCTCCTCCAATCTGCTCGAACCAAGGTGCTATTTTACCCTTCAAAACTGGTAATTCTGATAATACTTCATACTGTTTATAATTTTTAAAATCAGAATTAGGTGACATAGACCGCATTTCTTTAGATTCTCCAATCTTTCCAAAGTAATATCCATGATCATGTCCGAATCGATCAATTTTCTCTCCAGGTTGAAGAACAACTTTCTGAAACTCTCCATTAAGAAAACCATCAACATTAGGATCCCCATTTTGCCCTGGCCAGATTTCAAAACCTGTTTCTTGATTAAAATATTTTGGATTATCAAATACAGTCTTATTTTCGAGATACAACTTAGAATCAATCGCTCTACCCCATGACATTAATTTCAATCGGTCTTTCACACCGATACCTGCTTCTGCATACTCATGCCATTGAAGATATCGTTGACGATCTATCGGATCCATAGCATTAAGGGTTTGTTGAAATCCTTCTTTTTCAATATACTGCTTAAATTTCGAACTTTCTCTCGCCGCCTTACTTACTTTTATATTCTCCAAGACTCGATTTTTTATTTCAAGTGCTGATTCAACTTTTGGCACAGTCTTTCCATTCAAACTAAAGTTCTTAACGGCTTTAGAGACTGCGTATCCTCCAACAAAGTTCCCCAATAAGTTCATCAGTTGTGCGGTTTCTTCGCTTCCACCGAGAAGTTTTGTTCCATGGTAGGCTGCTTGACCCGTTGCTATACTTCCGACTGTCCCCCAGAAGAACTGAGAGATTCCTTGGGCAATACTTTTTGTCTTCGCAATCGGTATGAACACCCCTGTTGTTAGG
>CAJPNA010000104.1 GCA_905371865.1 uncultured Carnobacterium sp. | reverse complement strand
TTCCAATACCACCTGTCAGAGCAGCACCAGCAATCGCTTTCCCAGCTGAAAAAGATTTTTTATCTTGTTGTAAAAATTCAACATTTATAGTTCCACAAACAGGACATTTTACTGCATTATTAGCCATTTCTTTTCGTTTTAATTCTTCCTTGTACTCTTTAGGACCATTAACTGTGTTCTTTGCTATATCTTTCCAAGTTCTGTCAGATAATTCCTTCATTTTTTCAGGATCTTTTCTTGCTTCTAAATATTCTGCTACCGTTTTTGCTCTGAAAAATTCTCTAATACCCATAACTTATCTCCTCGTCTTTAGAATATATTCAGTATATCACATTAAAATTCAAAGATAAATCACATTTTTATTATTTTTAGCAAGAAAATGTATACTTTTTATAATGTCAAAATTGACTTCACTTTGCACAAAAAATCCCCACATCCGTGGGGATTTTGTCTTATCGAATACCTAACGCAATTCTTGCATAGCGTGACATTCTATCTGGGCTCCATGCTGGATACCAAACCAATTTCACATCGATTGTCTTCACTTCTTCAATCTCTGCTAATGCGCGATGAATCTCATCTGTAATAATATCTGCTAGTGGACAACCCATCGTTGTAAGGGTCATATCCACTTTACAATGGCCTTCTTCATTTAAGTCCACTCCGTAAATCAATCCTAGGTTTACAATATCAATTCCAAGCTCTGGGTCAATCACTGTCTCCAACGCTTCTAAAATCTTCTCTTGCATTGCTTCTGCAGCATTTTTATTTTCTTCTGTCATCTTCTTCTCTCCTATTGAAATACTTTTTGGAAAAAGTCTGCAACGGCTTCAAACGCTTGGTGTGGTACACGATGCCCTTCACCTGGTGTTTCATGCCATTCTACATTTTTCGCGTATGCTTCATCTTTAATCGTTTCAAAAAATTCTTTATTTAATTCATACGCCACTTTATCATCCGCTGTTCCATGCCATAAGAATAATGGACGATTATTAATATGTTTTGGATGTTTTGCAAGCGCCATTGCATCTAAGAAGGCTTTGTTCTTTTCAATTTCTGCTTCTAATGCTTCACATTGCTCCTGCGTTGCTCCTGTCATCCAAACCGATGAAATTGTCCATTTAGCAAAACGAGCAGGATCCGCATTTCCCATTAAACTCGCTGCTGCTGTAATATCTGAATATTGATTGAACAAAGCATATGTTGAAATACCACCCATACTTAAACCAGATACACCAAACCTCGCCTCGTCTAAGAGCCCACGCTGTCTCAACTCTTCTTTCAGAATAGGAAGTTCTTTAATATTATTAGCCACAATTTCCCAGATTTCTCCTCCAATCAGACGCGCACCTCGGTCTCCATGTAACAGTTGATCTGGTAAAATCGCACGCATACCTCGCTTAGCGAGTTCGACTCCAATTGTTACAACACGGTCTTTACTACCAGTCCAACCATGATAGAACACAACGATTGGAAGAACTTGGTCTTTTAAGGATGCATCCACCACTTCAGCGTATGGAATTCCATTTACTTCACGATAATCAATTTGAATCATAACTTCCTCTTTCTTCTTATTTTATTGAAAATATGGTACACTTATACAGATATTATACTAAAATGAAACTTTAACCTCAAGTTTCCAATTTACATAACCCTATTTGAAAGGAGTATTTATGAACCAAAAATTAATTGCCATCGATTTAGATGGAACTACTTTAAACGCAAATTCTGAACTAACACAAGAAACGATTGACACTCTTCATGCTGTTCAAAAACTAGGTCATAAAGTTGCTATTGTTACCGGTCGTCCTTATCGTAGCTCAAAAGAAATATACAACCAATTGAATCTTGGAGGTCCTATTGTGAATTTCAATGGTGCCCTCTGTCATATTCCAAGCAAGCCAGAATGGGATGGACGCTATCATATCACATTGGATACTGAACTTGTTTTAGACTTAGTTGCTTTTAACAAGACTCTACCAGTGGATTATTTGATGGTTGAAGGAACTGAATTGATGTATTCAAATATTACAGAGCTGCCCGATTGTCCATATTATCCAAAAGACCAGAAACCATTATTGATTCATCCAACAACTAAATTAAAAGAAAAGCCAACAGCGGTAGCGTTATTCTCTGACTTAGAATTACAATCTGAAATCAAGAAAAAAATTTTACATCGTTACAATAATGGTATTGAAGTTAGAACTTGGGGTGGAAGTTACCCTTGTCTAGAGGTGATTACAAGCGGCATCCATAAAGCAAAGGCCGTTGAACATCTTTCTCGTTATTATGATATTCATCAAAAGGACATTCTTGCCTTTGGTGATGAGGACAATGATATGGAAATGATTCAATACGCAGGTCACGGCGTTGCGATGAAAAACGGTATTGATGAATTGAAAAATGTGGCTAATGCCATTACTCCATTCACCAATGACCAAAATGGATTAGCGAAGTATTTGCAAGATTACTTTAAATTATAGGATGTGAGAAAAGTAGTCTAGCTAACATTGGCAGTGAGAATATTAGCTAAAGATTCATAGTTTAGCCATAAGCGATCTGAAAGACTACGCGGACTAAACTCGAGATGCTTGAACTTCTGCTTTTTCGAGATCAACTACTACCTATCCTTTAACGGAACTTCAACAAAACAAAAGGATATCCCCAGGGATATCCTTTTTTCTTACATTTGTTTCAGAAGATGTTAATTTGGGAGCAATATTTCTAAAAAATTTAATTTTATTCATTCATGTAAAAAGATGAATGATTTCATCTGATAAAGCTTTCGAATACATAGGATTCTCTTTTTTTCAGTTACATATTCTAACTTTCCACGCCAGAGATAGGTAGTCAGCCTATTTAATTTCAGAATGAAATTATAGCATATAAACGATATTGTTTATATGCTATATCATCTTCTATTTTACTAAATACACCGAGATAAATTGACTTACAATCGTGAAATAAACAAATACAGTTGTTAAATCGTTAACAGTGGTAATGAATGGTCCACTGGCAATTGAAGGATCAAAGTTAAATTTATCTAATAAGAACGGAATACAAGTCCCTGTTAATGCAGCAACGAAAATCGAAGCAAACATCGCAAAACCGATAATGCCACCAAGTACAATATTCCCTTGCCATAGACTCACAATTCCAAACACAACTACCCCAGAAATCAATCCGATTCCTAGACCTGTCGTCCCTTCTTGCACGAGGACTTTCCAAAAAGACTGCTCTTCCTCATGAAGCCCAATCTTACGAATCGCAACTGCAAGAGATTGTGTCCCTGTATTACCAGCAGTACCAGTAATTAATGTAATAAAGATTGCAAAGATACTTGCTTGTTGAATCAGCGGCTCATAATGTCTGAACAGGAATGCTGTCACTGTTCCCATAATGAGAAGAGTCATAATCCCTGGCAAGCGATTGACAATGCCTGCCCACACGCCTTGGTGTGCTTCATCAACGTTTACCCCAGCCAGACCTGAATAGTCACTAGTCGCTTCTTCTTCGATAACGTCTAGGGCATCATCGACTGTGATTATCCCGACTAGCGTATTCGTATCATCAACAACCGGAATAGCAAGGAAATCGTAGTCTTTAATCGTTTGTGCTACTTCTTCTTGCGCATCATTTACATGCACCGTTACGACACGGTCTATCATAATATCTTTGACGAGCTTTTCATCAGGTTTCACGATTAAGTCTTTCAATGTAAGAATCCCGGTTAAATGATTCTCATCGTCAGTAACATACACATAGTAGATAGTTTCAGCATCTTCAGCAAATCGTTTAACCGTCGCCATCGCTGTTTTTAATGTATCAGATTCATGCACGGCGATAAATTCCGTCGTCATCATCGCACCTGCTGTTTCATCTTCGTAGTTCAATAATTGACGGAGTTCACTTGCCGTTTTATGTGGCATCAAGCGTAAGTATGTACGGACATTTTCTTCCCCTACTTGCTTTAACACGTCTACCGCATTATCAGAATACATTTCCGCAAGCATTCGTGAGGCATAGGCTTCGTCCATTTCATTTAAATACTCTTCCACGTCTTCTACGTCTTCTTCTAGTAGCTCGAACACCATTGCCATCTCTTCAGGAGTTAAATATTGGTAAGCCAGCTTTCTCTCTTCTAAGGTCAAACTCAAGTAAAGCTGTGCCTGGTCGTAAGTATGGTTTTCAAAGAAGATTTCTCTGAATTGCTGTTTATCTTCTGTTGCTAAAGTATGTTGAATTTGTTCTAAAATATCTTCAAATTCATAAACAATTTCGCTCAATGATGATTCTCCTCTCTTTACTTCTTATGCGCTTCAATCCACTGACTCATATCTTTAGGGAGTGGAGCTTCTATTATCAGTTCTTTTTTTGTCATCGGATGAATAAAAGTAAGTGAGTGACAATGCAAAGCTTGTCGGTCTAAAAGTTCGTCTTTAACCCCACCATATAAATCATCCCCCACAAGCGGAGTCCCAAGCCACGAGAAATGAACACGAATCTGATGCGTACGACCAGTGTGTAATAAAATTTCAACAAGTTCTGCTTCAACAAGTATTTCCCTCTTCCAATATTCGGTTAAGGAAGGTTTTCCATCTTCTGATACACAACGATTAATAATAGAGCCTTCATGACGACCAATAGGTGCATTGATAAATCCATGCGCTTCTAGAGTTGAAGTGTCATGTACTAATGCTAAGTATTTTTTTTGAATTGTTTTTTCTCGCAACGCTTGATCCATCCACGCATGTACAACGCGATGTTTGGCAAACATCATAACTCCTGTTGTATCTCGGTCAAGTCGCGTCACCACATGGGTGATTTGATCCGCATACCCACGTCTCTTATAGTATCCTTTAACGCGATTCGCCATTGAATGGTCTGGATGTAACTTAGACGGAATCGAAGCCGTTCCGACAGGCTTATTGATAATGAGTAAATATTCGTCTTCATACAAAATGTCTATCGGAACTTCACTTGGAATGACCGTTTCATGTTCTCCAGACGGCGGTATCACCATTGTGAGGACATCCCCAGGACGCAGTGTTTTCAAAACAATCTCATGACGGCCATTGACAAGTAATTCTCCGTGCAATTTGACATGTGCTAAAAACGTTCTTGAAATGCCTACTTCTTGCAGAAAAGAACGCATCATCATCGGATACTCGTATGGGTAATTCCACGTTAAAATCAACGGACTTCCTCACTTCCATTACAATTCACTTCACGAGAACCAATAAATGCATCTTCTACTCGGTCCCAGAATGGAGTGTGGCGGTAAGCCGCAAATGAAATCCGTTCCTTGCTAATTTTTAATTGAATCTCTTCTATCTCATTACCATCATAAGTTAAATGATCAATCGCCATGACCATTCCTTCTTCACTTTCAGGACGTACAGTCAACACATTATCTTTGGCGAAAATCATTGGTGAGCTGAGAGTACGATAAACTCGATTATTAATAGACGCCATCTCTG
>CAJPNA010000103.1 GCA_905371865.1 uncultured Carnobacterium sp. | reverse complement strand
GTGCTGCACACTTTGAGGAAATGCAAAGCTTTGAACGTGCAGCCCAACAAAAAGGCTATCGAATGATTGCAGGAATTGATGAAGTGGGTCGCGGCCCACTTGCTGGTCCAGTGGTAGCAGCTGCAGTCATTCTTCCTGAAGGCATGGAAGATATTGGTCTCGATGATTCTAAGAAGTTAAGCGCGAAAAAACGCGAAGAAATCTTCGAAAAGATTAAAGAACAAGCTGTTGCCATTGGTATCGGTATTGTCGATGCATTCACGATTGATACAATTAATATTTATGAAGCTAGTAAAGTGGCGATGAAGCGAGCGATTGAATTGTTGCCTGAACAGCCAGATTATTTATTAATTGATGCGATGAGATTGGATACAGGAATTCCAGAAGAAGGCATTATTAAAGGGGACGCGAAGAGCATCTCAATAGCTGCGGCAAGTATTGTTGCTAAAGAGGTAAGGGACCAAATGATGAAGGATTACGAACAACTGTATCCAGGATATGGATTTGCTCAAAATGCAGGATATGGTACAAAAGCACACATAGAAGGTCTTGAGAAATTAGGTCCGACGCCAATACATCGTATGACATTTGCACCTGTAAAAGAATATCAACAATAAAGTTCCAAAAATAAACTCTTTCTCGTAAATAGTTTTGAAAACTATTTACCGGAAGGAGTTTATTTATGTTAATAACAAAAAGAAAACTATTAATTGGAATAGCGATTAGTGAAACTTTAAATAGTAAACAGTTTTATGAATTGTTTCAAAAATTGAATGATGATGTTTCTTTAAATCATCCTTTTGTTTTAGGAGATGTAAAATTCAGCTTACCCGAAGTAACTTCTAAATGGTTAGAGACATTTGATTGGTTAGCTTCTTTTGAAAAAATGAAAGTTGAAAAAGTAAAAGTATTGACCATTTTGGATGCTGCATATCCAAGACGATTAAAAGAAATTTATTTACCTCCGATTGTTCTTTTCTATAAAGGAGAAATGTCTTTGTTAAATGAGAGATTAGTCGCTTTAGTAGGTTCTAGAGAACATTCAAACTATGCAAAACAATGTACGAAAACTATTGTACAGGATTTAGTGCAGAAAAAAATCGGAATTATCAGCGGTCTAGCTAAAGGAGTGGATTCTTTAGCTCATAGAGAATGCTTGAAGAATAATGGAAAAACGATAGCGGTTATAGGAAGTGGATTAGATGTTGTATATCCACCTGAAAATGCCAATCTCTATAAAGAAATAGGGGAAAAAGGGCTTATTATTTCTGAGTATCCTTTAGGAAGTCGACCTTTGAAGTTTCATTTTCCTTACCGAAATCGCATCATAGCGGGATTAAGCCATGGTGTTTGTGTGATAGAAGCTAAAGAGAAAAGTGGTAGTCTAATTACTGCTAATATCGCTTTGAGTGAAAATAGAGAAGTATTTGCTATTCCTGGAAGTATTTTTTCATCTCATTCAAAAGGAACGAATCAACTTATTGAAGCTGGAGCTTGTTTAGTTTCTAGTGCTGAAACCATTGATAATAATTTACATTACTTTCCATAAAAAAACTATAAGAGATAATTTGTTGCCTTGACAAAAAGAATGTGTTTAGATATGATGACAAAAGACAATTTAAACAATCTCGTTAAATACAGGCTTTTTGCCTGATATTTTAATATTAGACAGAGTAATGATGGAAGGAGCCATTTAATGGTGAAGCAAAACTTAGTGATTGTAGAGTCTCCTACAAAAGCTAAAACCATTGAACGCTATTTGGGAAAAAATTTTAAAGTGGTCGCAAGTAAAGGTCACTTAAGAGATTTACCTAAGAGTAAAATGGGTGTAGATATTGAAAATAATTATGAACCTCATTATATTTCGATTCGAGGAAAGGGCGATTTAATTAAGTCTCTTAAAAAGGAAGCAGCCAAAGCAGATGCAGTTTATCTTGCAAGTGACCCGGATAGAGAAGGAGAAGCTATTTCTTGGCATTTAGCACATTTATTAGGACTTGATTTAAACGAGCCTATTCGTGTGGAATTCAATGAGATTACAAAAGATGCAATTAAAGAAGCCTTTAAGAATCCTAGAATGATTGACATGGATTTAGTTGATGCTCAACAAGCACGTCGTATTTTAGACCGCCTTGTAGGTTACACTTTATCTCCTATTTTGTGGAAGAAAGTGAAAAAAGGATTGAGTGCTGGTCGTGTTCAAAGTATCGCTGTAAAATTAATTATTGATCGTGAAAATGAAATTAAAGCATTCGTTCCAGAAGAATATTGGACTCTTGAAGGACAATTCAAAAAAGAAAAGAAATCTTTCACAGCAAATTATTATGGTACAACTGCTGAGAAAGCGTCTTTAGATAAAGAAGCGACTGTGAAATCAGTAATGGACGAACTTTCTGAGAAGAAACCATTCAAAGTTACTAAAGTAACGAAGAAAGAACGTCGTCGTAATCCTGCAGCTCCATTTACAACAAGTAGCTTGCAACAAGATGCTTCAAATCGCTTGAACTTCAGAACGCGCAAAACGATGATTGTAGCTCAACAACTTTATGAAGGGGTATCTCTTGGACGTAGTGGTTCAGTCGGTTTGATTACGTATATGCGTACAGACTCAACTCGAATTTCAGCATCTGCTCAAAACGAGGCTTCTGAGTTCATTGAAAAAGAATTTGGTAAAGAGTACTGTCTTGCAACTAAACGCACTGTAAAGAACGCTGAGGGAGCTCAAGATGCGCATGAAGCGATTCGTCCATCATCTGTTTTACGTACACCTGATTCAATCGCAAGTTATTTAACGAAAGATCAATTAAAATTGTACACCTTAATTTGGTCTCGATTTGTTGCTAGCCAAATGACTGCAGCTATCTATGACACTGTACAAGTAGACTTAGAACAAGACGATCATGTGTTTAAGGCAAATGGATCTACAATTAAGTTTGCAGGTTATCAAAAGGTATATCAAGATAATTCAGAAGCAAAAAAAGGAAACGTACTTCCAGAAATGCAAGTTGGGGATGAAGTTCAATTAGCAAAACTAAACCCTGAACAACATTTCACACAACCGCCTGCACGTTATTCTGAAGCTACTTTAATTAAAACATTAGAAGAAATCGGTGTTGGTCGTCCATCAACATATGCACCAACAATCGAAACAATCCAAAAACGTTACTACGTTAAATTAGTTTCTAAGCGTTTTGAACCAACAGAGCTTGGATATGTCGTTCATCAAATTATCGAACAATACTTCCCGAACATTGTCGATACACATTTTACAGCTTCTATGGAAGATAATCTCGACCTTGTAGAAGAAGGAAAAGAAGAGTGGGTACAAGTTATCGATAAGTTCTACCAACCGTTTAAGATTGAAGTGGATAAAGCGGAAGTAGAAATCGAGAAAGTTCAGATTAAAGATGAACCAGCTGGATTTAACTGTGAAAAATGCGGCCATCCGATGGTGATTAAATTAGGTCGCTTTGGTAAATTCTACGCATGTAGCAATTTCCCAGAATGTCATCATACACAAGCCATTGTTAAAGATATTGGGATTACATGTCCAACTTGTGGCAAAGGGAAAGTGATTGAACGTAAGTCGAAGAAAAATCGTATCTTCTATGGTTGTGATCGTTATCCTGAATGTGAGTTCGTTTCATGGGATAAACCAGTAGGACGTAATTGTCCAAAATGTGACCACTACTTAGTTGAGAAAAAAGGTCGTGGTGGAAAACAAATTGCGTGTAGTAATTGCGATTACAAAGAGGATGTTCAAAAATAATGAAAAGAGCACTTGGAGAAATCTGGGTGCTCTTTTCATTTTACGGGAATAATACTAGTGCGTTGATATATTCCAGTTGAATATTGAAGTTGATTCAATTAGAGTAGTTATTTTACGAGAGTGGGCTGAGTCTGAAAACAACTTATGAACTAATGTCTTATCTATTTGTATTATTATATAATTCGTATTGCCCATACCCAAATCCTTCACACAGTGAAGGATTTTCCAACGTTCCATTTCTAACCGCTTTTCCTCGTATCCTGTTGTAGTTGAGCTCGACATCGCAGAAATGGCGTGCGTTTCCCGAAATATCCGCACGCTCTTACAGACCGTTTACGGTATTCCGGTCCAACGTTCCGTTTCTGAGCGCGATGTCTCGTATCCTTTTTAGTTGAACACGGAAAAGCTGAAACGACGTCCACTTCGACAAACACCACCCAACTCGTTCCGAGTCTTTGTGGTGTTTGTCTCCAGTGATTCGTTTCAAACCGCTTTTCCTCGTATCCTGATCTAGTTGAGTTCGAAAAGGCATAGGCTCAAGCCTTTCGAAGTTAGTCCGAACGACTGTAAACAGTCCTTTCCGGCTAACCTGCGAACCGTCATCGCCTATGAACGCCTTTTCTCACATCCTTGAAGTTGAACTCGGGCTCACAGGACTGCAAAACTTCGCACTGTGAAGTTTTGCTTCCCGAGACGTACGCAGAACGTTTCACGTTCCTTCCGTCATCTCGGTCCAGTGTTTCAGTCCTGAGCGTTCGCCCTCGTATCCTATTTTAGTTGAGTTCGTCATCGCAGAAATGGCGTGCGTTTCCCGTAATATCCTCACGGTCTTATTGACCGTTTACGGTATTCCGGTCCAACGTTCCATTTCTAAACGCGATGTCTCACATCCTGTTTATTAAATTTGGTTTAATTGTCGGGAAAATTTTGACAATTCGGTTGTAAGAAAGTGCTTTCTGTGATAAAGTTTACGATAGGAGGAAGATGATGAAGAATGAAATGCAAGATTTCTTAGCGTATTTAAAAGTTGAACGACGTTATTCGCCAGAGACGATTCATGCGTACGAACGAGATATTCAACATTTCTGCGATTACTTAACAGAAGTTCCAATTATGTCATGGAACGATGTATCTGTCGTTGATGTTCGAATCTATTTAGGAGTTTTACATCGTGAAAACTATAATCGTTCAAGTATTTCTCGGTTCCTTTCAAGTTTACGTTCTTTTTATCATTTTTTGGTAGAACGAAAAGGAGTAGAATCAAATCCTTTTGCGTCAGTCAGTTATAAAAAGGGAAAAATGCGTCTTCCAGAGTTTTTCTATGAAGATGAAATTGAAAAATTTATCGATTCTATTGATGGAAATCAGTCTTTAGACCAACGTAATAAAGCTCTAGTCGAAGTATTATATGCTACAGGTATGCGTGTCAGTGAGTTAACGAATTTAACTCTTGAGCAATTAGACCTTGAAAATAGCATTATTTTAGTTATTGGTAAGGGATCAAAAGAAAGATATGTACCGATTGGAGATTTTGCTCGGACTGCCTTAGAAACTTATCTTGAAGAAGGACGAAAGGATCTTATGGCTAAAGAAAGGAAGGAGCATCTTTTCGTGTTTGTGAATCATTTAGGGGATCCTCTTACAACTAATGGAGTTCGTTATATTTTAGAAAAACTAATTCAAGAAAGTGGACTAACTTTAAAGATTCATCCACATAT
>CAJPNA010000102.1 GCA_905371865.1 uncultured Carnobacterium sp. | reverse complement strand
CATCAAAGATACTTCTGTATTGAACGTAATTTCAGTTTCAGAATTGTACTTTGCTACAAAAACAGTATCAGGGCAAAACTTCCGTTACTTTGAAACTTTCTTTGTAACATTGATTATTTACTTCATTATGACATTTACAATTACTCGTATTTTACGCTACTTTGAACGTAAATTAGATGGTCCAGATAACTATGAAGTGATTTATTCAGATCCATTAAACTCAAATTCAATGTCAGCAGTAGAAGAAAAAACTAGACAGAAAGGAAATGCAAAATGAGCGAAGCAGTAATTTCCATTCAAAATTTAAGTAAAACATTTGGCAACAATGAAGTTCTTAAAGATATTTCTTTTGAAGTAAAACAAGGTGAAGTAGTAACAATTATCGGATCAAGTGGTTCTGGTAAATCAACACTCTTACGTTGCGTCAACTTACTCGA
The DNA here is from genome assembly GCA_905371865.1 of uncultured Carnobacterium sp. Classification (GTDB taxonomy): domain Bacteria; phylum Bacillota; class Bacilli; order Lactobacillales; family Aerococcaceae; genus Granulicatella. The sequence continues at coordinate 5,051 of CAJPNA010000102.1, read as the reverse complement.
AAAACCAACTTCAGGCGAAATCTTCTACAATGGCCAAAACATTCTTGAACATGACAAGAGCATTTACGAATACCGTACGCACGTAGGAATGGTATTCCAACAATTTAACTTATTTAACAACTTAAACGTGTTAGAAAACTGTATCGTTGGACCTATGAAAGTGTTGAAAAAATCAAAAGAGGAAGCAGAAAAAATTGCAAAAGAATTCCTTGAAAAAGTAGGAATGTCTGCGTACATCAATGCGAAACCTCGTCAATTATCAGGTGGTCAAAAACAACGTGTCGCTATCGCGCGTGCATTATCCATGCAACCAGATGTATTGCTTTTCGACGAACCAACGTCAGCGCTTGACCCAGAAATGGTAAATGAAGTGCTAGAAACAATGAAAAGCTTAGCGCACACAGGGCTAACAATGATTGTGGTTACTCACGAAATGGGATTTGCTAAAGAAGTTAGTGATCGTGTTGTCTTCATGGATAAAGGAGTTATCGCCGAAGAAGGCACTCCAAAACAAATCTTTGAAAATCCTCAAGTAGACCGTACAAAAGAATTTTTAGGACGCGTTCTAAAATAAGTGAAATATGCTATAATGAGCTAAGACAGTTTGTCTTGGCTCTTTTTTATGCATGACAAACGAATCAAGTTTGAAGGAGTATCAGCATGTTTGAAATACATACAACATCACAAGAGGAGACAATGGAACTAGGCAAGCGCCTAGGAGAAAAAGTATTTGCCAATAGTTGTGTGGTCTTAGAAGGCGATTTAGGCGCTGGAAAGACGACTCTTACAAAAGGAATTGCCCTTGGGTTAGGCATCGACCGTGTCATTAAGAGCCCAACCTATACATTGATTCGCGAATACCGTAAAGGGCGACTTCCGCTATTTCATATGGATATGTATCGTATTGAAGAAAGTGGCGGCGCCAGTGAAGTAGGCCTCGAAGAGTATTTTTATGCAGGTGGTGTGTGTGTCGTTGAATGGGCGCAGTATATCGAAGATGAACTTCCTTCGACATTCTTAAAGGTTCAAATCGACCGTGTAGGAGACGACGAGTCCAAACGTGTGATTCGCTTAGTCCCACAGGGAAAAGAGTACGAGGAATTTATTAATAAATTGGAGGCAACAGATGAGTAAAGAAAGAGAAATCACATTTGTACTTCCCGTCAAAGACGATGCTAAAGCGTTATTAGATTACAGTAAAAAAGTAGGGAGTGAAACAGATTTTCTTTCATTCGGGCCAGAAGGATTGAAGTATTCTGTCGCTCAAGAAGAGCTGTTTATTGAATCGCTCTATGAAAACGAAAATCAATATATGTTACTCGCAAAAGATGGGGATACCATTATTGCCGTTGGTTCGATTGCTGGTAGCTTACATCCTAAATTCTCACACCGAGGAGAGTTAGGAATCAGTGTGCTGAAATCATACTGGGGCCAAGGGATTGCGACCGTTATGATGGAAGAAATGCTTGATTGGGTGAGGGATTATTCAACTCTTTCTCGTGTTGAACTTGAGGTCGTAGCTATCAATAAAAAGGCCCGTCGCCTCTATGAAAAGTGTGGATTTGAAGAAGAAGGGCAACTTAAGAACGGTGTAAAAATCGGTGACGGATATGAAGATATTGTCTTGATGGCGAAGATGATTGAACGATAATGATGAGGTGAAAGAATGAAATTTGGAATTATTGCGGCAATGGAAGAAGAAAAACGTCTGCTCGAAGAAGAGATGACGATTGAGAAGAAAACAACCGTTGCGAACTGGGAATTTATTGAAGGGACACTTGTTGGAAAGTCAATCGTACTTGTCCAATCTGGAATTGGAAAAGTGATGTCAGCTCTTGCTGCAGGAATCTTAATTGACCGCTTCGGTGTAGACTTGGTGATGAATACAGGTTCTGCAGGTGGGTTTGGTTCATCTCTTGAAATCGGAGATATCGTCATCGGAACGGAAGTGGCTTACTGTGATGCTGACGTAACTGCTTTTAATTACGTTTACGGGCAAATGCCGGGCATGCCAGCGCGTTTTGCCATGAACCAAGATTTTTTACCATCACTTGAACAAGCGATTGCTAAGGTGGATTTAAAGAGTCATACAGGCCTTATCGTTTCTTCTGACAGCTTTATCCATACTCGTGAGCAAAGAACACATATTTTAAAGCACTTCCCAGATGTGATGGCGTCTGAAATGGAAGGAGCAGCAATCGCACAAGCGTGTCACGCATTTGGAGTTCCATTTATTGTGATTCGTGCGATTTCAGATATTCCAGAGCGTGGGACCTCTGCTGTTGATTTTGATACTTTTATTGTTCAAGCAGGGAAACGTTCTGCTCAAATGGTTCATCAATTACTACAAGAATGGGAAGGATAAATAATGTTAAATATTGGGATTGTAGGTGTTGGAGCGATTAGTCAAAAAGCTTACTTACCTGTGATGCGTTCGATTGGGAATGTCAAATGGTATATGTGTACTCGAAATCAAGAAGTGTTGAATCGAGAATCTAAATTGTTAGGGAGATGTATTCCTTGCAATACGATTGAAGAATTATTGCAATTTTCGTTAGATGGAGTCTTTATTCATGTGTCTACAAATGCTCATTTTGAGGTGGCAAAACAATTTTTAGAAAAAGGAATTCCTGTTTATATCGATAAACCAGTAGCTCCTAGCTATGAAAAAACGCTGGAGTTATATCAACTAGCAAAAAAACACGATACCTTCATCATGGCTGGATTTAATAGACGTTTTGCTCCTAAAGTAGAAGTCTTAAAAAGTGTAGAAAATAAGAAGAGAATTATTACTGAAAAGAATTGTACAGTAACTTCTCAAGATACAAGAACTAGAGTCTTTGATATTTTTATTCATCCTTTAGATACGGCACTTTACTTAATGGATTCTCTTCCAACGAATGGTACATATTTCTATAAGAAAAAGGACGGAGTATTAGAACAATGCACTGTCTATTTAGAAAATGAAAACGAAACAACCTTGGTTCAATTTAATGAAACTTCTGGAGCAAACTTAGAAAGAATCGAAGTACAAAGTCCTAGTGGAACTTATTCACTTAGAAATTTAACGGATTTAGTGATTACCCAGGGACAAGATGATATGTTGGATACTTTTACAAGTTGGGATTCTACTTTGTACAAACGTGGATTTGAAACGATTATTCATAGTTTTATCATTGCAGTTCAGACAAAATCAGAAAATCCAGTTTCTGAAAAAAGTAGCTTGTTAAGCCACTTGATTTGTGAAAGGATCGTTACTGCAAAAGCTCCTCAAGGTTTCCTAACATTTGACGTAAACTCGTTAGAATAGTAGTATTAAATGGATTACGATTAAGGAGAATAGTATGGACTATACAGTATTTTCAAAAGAGTTTCCAAATGTAAAAGTGTTTTACAATGAACCTCTTAAAAAATATACATTTACTAAGACTGGTGGGAACGCAGCAATTCTTATTTTTCCAAAGGATAAACAAGAAGCAAGTGAAGTCACACACTGGTTACGTGAGCAGAATATTCCAACGACAATTTTAGGAAATGCTTCTAATGTTATCATTAAAGATGGTGGGATTTCTGGTGCTGTAATTATGTTGAATGATATGTCTCATTTAAAAGTAGACGGTACAAAAATTATTGCAGAAGGCGGAGTAGCTTTAATTGACGTTTCTAAAGAAGCAGCTAAAAATGGATTAACCGGTTTGGAATTTGCATGCGGAATTCCGGGTAGTGTAGGTGGAGCCATTTATATGAATGCAGGGGCATATGGTGGAGAAATCAGTGAAGTTGTAGAGTATATAGAGGTGATTACACCAGAAGGTCAGTTAAAGACCTATTCTGCAAAAGAATTGGAGTTTAGTTATAGACATAGCTATATTCAGAATACTGGAGATTTAGTAATTGAAGTAGGGTTCCAGTTAGATAAAGGAAATCAAGAAGAGATTGACGGAAAAATTGCAGAATTAACGCATTTACGTCAAAGTAAACAACCGCTTGAATACCCTTCATGCGGAAGCGTCTTTAAACGTCCCGAAGGATATTTTACTGGACAGTTAATTCAAGATGCAGGACTACAAGGGTATCAAATTGGTGGGGCACAAGTCTCAAAAAAACATGCTGGATTTATCGTGAACATTGACAACGCTACGGCTACAGATTATATGGATCTAATTCGCTACATTCAAAAAGTAATTTTAGAAAAAGATGGAGTTTCTCTAGAACCAGAAGTTCGAATTATCGGAGAAGAACCTACATCGCATTAAGAGGAGGAGAGGATTGTGAAAGACGGATTACAAAAGACAGTTATTTATACAATTTTAGGAATTGTCATCATGACTGCTTTAATGACCTTAACGTCGATTACAACACCGATTGAAGGAGTATATATTCAATTGGCATATGGGTACCTTGCGCTCTTTGCGGGTGTTGCTGGAGCACTTCCAGCTGCCATTGTTGGGTTTACTGGCCATGTATTGTTTGATTTATTCAATACAGATCATTTATGGATTTCTTGGGCTATCAGTTCAGCTGCGTTAGGTTTTACGTTTGGATTTGCGATTCGAAGAAATAGTCTTCGACAAGGAGTGTTTTCACAGCATGATATGATTCGCTTTAATGTGGTTCAAGCGTCAGTGAATATTGCAATCTTTGGGTTGATTGCCCCAACACTAGATGTTTTATTCTATCAGTCTTCTACAACGATTGTATTTACTCAAGGTTGGATAGCAAGTATTCTAAATTTATTAACCGTCGCTATTTTTGGAACGATTTCTTTAAGAGCATATGCGAATTACAAATTAAAACAAAATAAACAATAGAAGAGCAAAATCGCGAAATACACTTTAATAAGCTCCCTCTAAGGTAGATACTAAAAAGTAAACTACTTTAAAGGGAGCATTATTAAATTGAGCAAAAAACACACTATATATTGGAATCTACGTGGCGGGACCACAAAATAAGTTCAAAAAAATGAAAATAATAATTTCTGATAAAAATAAGAATATTTCCTAATACTTAATTTTTCTTATATATAAAACGATAATTCATATATATTTAAC
>CAJPNA010000101.1 GCA_905371865.1 uncultured Carnobacterium sp. | reverse complement strand
CATGGCCGATAACGAATGGGTTTTCGACAAGTACTATAATAGCTATTTCTATATCAAACCAGGTGGTGCTTATGCTAGTAGAGAATGGAAAGATTCTTACTACTTAAAAGCCGGTGGTTATATGGCGAAATCCGAATTTGTTTATGACGATAACTACAAAGCCACATACTACTTCGAAGAAAGTGGTCACTATGTTGGTGGCAAATGGATTGAGGTCAATGGTAAAAAATACCACTTCCAAAAGGACGGCGTACTTGAAACCAATAAATGGATTGGGAACTACTACGTTAAATCTGATGGTGCAATGGCTAAAAATGAATGGTTCTTTGACAAAAATTATGGTAGTTACTTCTATCTCGGTGATGATGGCAAATATATCGGTGGAAATCGATGGTATCAAGTAGATGGAGATTGGTACTACTTTATCGCTGATGGTCAAATGGCGACACGTAAATGGATTGGTCCTTATTACGTGAAGGCGGATGGACGAATGGCTATCAACGAATGGATTTATGATAAGAACTACAGTGGTTACTTCTATCTTAAGGATGACGGTGTTTCCTTGACCCTGGACATGGCGGGAAGGACCCTGGTGCAGTCTATAATGGACTTCGTGAAAAAGATTTGAATTTGCAAATCTATCATAAATTACGTAGGGAATTAGAAAAACTCGGATATACTGTTCTCACTTCTCGCGATAAAGATGAATTTGTAGACTTCGTAACAGAACGTTCTCAAATGGTGAATAAAACGGATGCGGACTTCTTTATTAGTATCCACTTCAACGCAACAGGTGATCCAGGATCAAACCGTAGCGGTGTAGAAACGTACATTTATGAAGCTGACGAAGATTATCCACCTAAAATTAATAAAGATGCTCATGATAATCCCCTTCGTATGAGCGAAAGTAAACGTTTAGCGGAAAATCTCCATGCTTCTATTATCAAAATGTCCGGTGCTAATGACCGCGGTATTAATGGCGCGAGTTTCGCAGTACTTCGTGAAACAACAAAACCGGCTGTTCTTTTAGAACTAGGATATATGGATAATCCCGAAGAAAGCAAGAAAATTAGTGATAGTGCTTATCAAGACAAGCTTGTTGCTGGAATTGTTAGTGGGATTCAAAACTTCTACAAAACTACTAAATAATGCATGTATATCATCAAAAGTCTCATCCAAATTGGATGAGACTTTTTTTGTTTTGTCCTCCTCTTTTTCCAACAAAAAATCTATTGATTAAAATGGCAAGGTATCACTTAGAAGTTCATTTGAAGCTTCCACTCTCGTTTATTATATTGGAACGGTATTACGCAAAAAGAAAGAATAAAATGATCTCTCATACAAAATAGTGCCTTCATCGATAGTACAATAAGAATTCTATCAATGAAGACACTATTTACACAGTTCAAAAATAAAAGATTCGACTTCTACTTGATTATTATAAGTTTTTAAAAGTTTTAAATATAATCTAAACCTTGAGAACAATACTATTAAAATGAATATTCTCTCTTAGAAAAATTTTTTACTTGATTTCTAATAAAATGACTCGAGAGTGCAATACTTTTTTTTAGCAGTATATAAAAGATACACTTCTTTTAGTTGAAAATATAAAATACACAGTGAAATGACTGACCACTCTAATTCATTCATTTTTGATGCAACTAACATAGTAAATGAATGAATCGAATAATATATCTCGAAAAGATTATTTAGGAAGGATTCCTTCCCTTTCTAAGAAGGCACGCGCCACGCTTTCTGCAGACTTGCCTTCTACTCCCACTTCATAGTTCATATGACTCATCTGTTCTGCTGTAATCCTACCAGCCAACACATTCAATACACTTTCCAATTCAGGATATTTTTTTAATAATGCTTCCTTCATGAGAGGTGCGCCTTGGTAAGGTGGGAATAATTGTTTGTCGTCTTCTAGCACTACTAGATCATAGCGTGTGATTTCCGCGTCCGTTGAATAAGCATCGGTGATTTGAATGTCACCTGACTGAATCGCTTGATAACGAAGGCTTGGTTCCATTGTTGCGACGTTTAAGTTCAATCCGTAGACCTTTTGAAGGCCGCGATTTCCATCTTCTCGATCATTGAATTCAAGTGTGAATCCTGCTTTTAATTGCCCTTCGACTTTCTTCAAGTCAGAAATCGTCTTGAGTCCGTATTTTTCAGCAATCGCTCTTGGGACCGCTACAGCATACGTATTTTGGTATTCCATCGGCTTCAAGTACGCCAAACTGTCTTGCTTCAATATGCCTTCTTTAGCCAATTCGTACACTTCTTCGGGATTATGCGAAACTTTTGGTGCTGGCTTCAACAAGCTTTCTGTAACAGTTCCTGTAAATTCTGGGTAAATATCAATATCTCCTGATTTTAACGCTTCATACAGGAATGTTGTCTTCCCGAAGTTTGGCTTTACTTCCACTTTCAGCTTCGTGTTTTCTTCAATTAAGAGTTTATACATATTCGCTAAAATCTCCGGTTCAGGCCCTAATTTCCCAGCAATGATAAGGGTTTGTTGTCCCATCGAAGGCATCATCCCTGATACAAATGAAGCCCCTAGTCCTGCAAATAGAAGGATAAAGGTCGCGAAAATCGTTTTTAATTTGGCATGTTCCATCCATTTCAACAAGGTGTTAAATGCGATTGCCAATACTGCAGAAGACAAGGCTCCAATAAGAATAAGACTAGCATTATTACGGTCAATCCCAAGAAGAATAAACGATCCTAGTCCCCCAGCCCCAATTAAAGCAGCAAGTGTCGCTGTCCCGATAATAAATACGGCAGATGTTCGAATCCCAGACATGATGACAGGCATTGCAATGGGAATTTCAAACTTTTTCAATCGTTCCCATTTCGTCATCCCAAAGGCCACTGCGGCTTCTTCCAGACTTGGATCAATCCCTTGTAGACCTGTAATCGTATTTTGCAAGATTGGGAATAAGGCGTAAATCACAAGGGTTGTAAGGGCAGGAACCGTTCCAATACCCATCAATGGAATAAACAGCCCTAATAGCGCTAGAGACGGAATCGTTTGGAAAATCCCAGCCACCTGAAGAACAAAACCTGCTGCACGCTTACGAGAGCTTAACAGAACCGCCAATGGAACAGCAATCATAATTGAAATTAGTAGCGCTAATAAGGAAAGTTGTAAATGTTGTCCTAATGCGACCGTCCAATCACTAAAACGGTCTTGGAAAGTTGTAATCAGATTATTCATGACGAACACCTCCTTTAAAAAGTTCCGCCACAAATGCGGTTGCAGGACTTGCGAGAATTTCAGAAGGTGTTGCGACTTGCTGGATTTCTCCGTCTTTTAGAACTGCAATACGGTCAGCTAATTTCAACGCTTCATCTGTATCATGTGTGACGAAAATCGTCGTCATTTGAAACTCAAGGTGTAATGCTTTTGTAAGTTCTTGTAGTTGCTTACGAGAAATCGCATCGAGTGCTGAGAACGGTTCGTCCATTAACAGTGTCATCGGTTCAGCAATCATCGCTCGAACAATCCCCACACGTTGTTGTTCCCCACCGGAGAGTTCACTTGGAAGACGTTTGGCATAGTCGTCAAAAGGAAGCCCTACCTTCTCAAGCAGTTCCTTTGTTTTGGCTATGATTTCCTCCTTCTTCCACCCTTTCATCTCAGGAATGAGCGCGATGTTTTCTGCCACCGTTAAATTTGGGAACAACGCGATTTGTTGAAGGACATAGCCCGTCTCTAAGCGTAATTTTCGTTGGTTATGTTCTTTGATTCGTTTTTTGTTTAAATAAATATTCCCATCAGTTGGTTCAATCAACTGGTTGATCATCTTCAACATGGTTGTTTTCCCTGAACCGGATGGACCCACTAACACCATGAATTCGCCGTCGTTGATGCTAAGGTTCACGTCTTTTAAAACGAGCTTTGCATCATATCGTAAGGCGACATTTTTATATTCTAACATCTAGTTTCTCCTTTACCTTCTTGCTCTTCGTATTCTTTTAAATTTTGAATAATTCGTTCTAAATAGCTTTCGAATTCAGAAATTTCCTGAGTCGAAAATCCTTTATAAAACTGTTCGCCTAATTCATAACTCACTTCGTCTCCAATCTCTTTTTGAGCTTTTCCCAGTTCTGTTAGACTGACATAACGCTTCCGTTTATCAATCTTGCAAGCTTCTAAACTAACAAGTCCTTGTTCTTCTAATTTTTTAATCATACTCGTTAAGGTATTAATGGCAAGCCCCGTCTTTTGACTTAAGTCTGTAAAAGTCATACACTCGTTTTCATAGTTCCAAAGTGAAGATAAAATTTTAGATTGCTCACTTCTAAATTGGGCTGAAGGCTGTTTCTTTAATATTTTTTGATAGGTTCTTCCATTGAGTAACCCTACATGGTGGATTAAGTAACCCCCCTTCATTTTTGCTTTCATGGGTATCCTTCTTTCAAAATAGTTCTATATAGAACTATATACCTCTAAGTTTATCCTGTCAAAGATTCGGTTTCACAAAACAAAGCCCTACAAAATATTCCTCAAACAGAAACTTAGGTAAAACCTTTTTGAAATGCTTTGATGAGTCAAACACTAAAGGAGTCCTTCATATGTCATTAGAAGATAAATTACAACTAGCAACAGATGCCGCTAAAGAATTAGCTGGTAAAGCTACAGGCGATAAAAGCATTGAATCAAAAGGTGCTGTTGAAAAGAGTTAGGAAAAGCAAAAGAAGTCATTGATAACGTTAAAGAAAGCGTTGAAGGTGCAGTTGAAGGAATTAAAAACAACTTCAATAAATAAGACTGAATTCTAAAATGAAAAAGTCCCTACAAATGAAGTGCACCCAAAAAGTTAGACAGAAAATCTAACTTTTTGGGTGCACTTCACAGTTGTGACTCTTTGGTGTTATTGTTGTAGCCATATGACGATAACGATAAAAGAGATCATCAAACTACTATAAATTAAATCTAAAATGGAAATTTCCAGTTGAATTTTTTGCACTCTATCTGGGGAAAATCTACGCAGTTCCATCGCCATGGCCGTATACTCGGATTGTCGCATCAGACGAATCATCATGGTCGTGAGGGCTTTTAAGTAAACTCCACTCCCACTAATCCCTCTGATTTGTAATGCTAATTTCGATTGTTCATACTCTGTTTGAATTAGAGTCAGAAAATTGATGGCTACAAGAATACTGTAAGCAATCGCCATCGGCACTTTTAATTGCTGGATAAGACTGGCAACAAATTCGTTTTTTTCAATAGATGTTGAGAGGCTAATTCCTACAAGACCAAGAGCAAGAATTCGACTACTTAATTCTAAAGCTACAGAAAATACGCCACTTGATCCCGTTTGAACCAATAAATTCTCATTTGGATAAAAATAGACCGAAAGAAAATATGTCAAGGTAATCATCAGTAATCCCAGGCCGAGTTTTACAACGCGTCCCCAAGGTTGTTGTCTGAACAACACTATTATCACGATGGATGCTAGCATCATCGCTCCATTCAGTTTCCATGATTTTGTAAAAAGGATAACCATAGATAGTAAAAACGAAACTCCTAATTGCACGCTCGGATTAATTCTCATCTTCATTCGTCTCTACCTCCATGGTC
>CAJPNA010000100.1 GCA_905371865.1 uncultured Carnobacterium sp. | reverse complement strand
ACGTTTACGTTGAAGTCTGTATCTACTTCTAAAGCAGAAAGAATTGCAACGTCTAGACGGTTGATAACAGAACCTTTAGATAATGGGTTTGCGTACATGCTTGCGTCGATTTCATAGTGGTCTGCGTTATTTGCTAGTGAGATTGCTGATGGGTGGTCAAAATCTTGAACGTCGATGACTTTCTCAACTAAACCTTCTTCTAACAATTCGCACATTGAGTTTGTAATCCCACCAAGTACAAAGCTTGCTTTAATGCCATCTTTAATCATTGCTTCACGGATGAAACGAGTTGCAGCAAGAGAAGCTCCACCTGTACCCGTTTGGAATGAGAATCCTTCTTTGTAATATGGAGAACCAGTGATTACTTTAGAAGCGTATTCTGCGATTAATAATTCTTTAGGATTTTTCGTGAAACGAGTTGCCCCTTTAGCAATCCCTTTAGGATCCCCGATTTCATCTACTACAACCACGTAGTCCACGTCTGTTTGTGGAATGCTGATTGGAGTGTTTGGATATGGGACCAGGCTATCTGTAATCGCAACTACTTGGTCAGCGTATTTAGCGTCGATCATTGCGTATCCTAAAGAACCGCAAGTTGCTTTTCCTTTTGTACCGTTGATGTTACCGTACTCGTCAGAACTTGGAGCTCCGAGGAAGGCAACGTCGATATGGATGTCCCCTGCAGTAATTGCACGAGCACGTCCACCGTGTGAACGAATCACAACTGGGTTTTCCATGATACCGCTAGAGATTGCAGCCCCTAGTTTATCACGTAAACCTGATGAAGTGATGTTTGTAATGACACCATTTTTGATGTGTTCGATTAATGGTTCGTGTACGTTCGCGATTGAAGAAGGCGCGATAGATAGGTTTTTAATCCCCATTTTCGCAATTTCATCCATAACCATGTTAATCACATAGTCTCCTTCACGGAAGTGGTGGTGGAATGAAATTGTCATGCCATCTTTTAAGCCAGTTTTTTCAATAGCTTCACGAATGCTACCTAATAATTTTTCTTGACGAGGTTCAACAGGTTTGATTTTACGGCTAGCTGCTTCATAAGGTTTAATGCGAGCTAACTCACCTTCGTATACCCCATATTGATCTGCATATTCTTGTGGAATGTCACGTCCAGCTTTATTTAATACCATCTTAAATTTCCTCCTCGCTAATCAATCCAGCCGCTTTCGCCAATGCGATTACACGCTCAGCACGTTCCACGATTGGTTTATCGACCATTTTACCGTTAACTGAGATAACACCTGAACCTTTTGCTTCAGCTTCACGAATTCCCCAAATAACTTCTTTAGCGTTTTGAATTTCTTTTTCTGTTGGTGCATAAACTTTATTAACCACAGGAATTTGACGAGGATTAATAACAGATTTTCCATCGAAACCTAATTGTTTGATGCGTTCTACTTCTTCACGGAATCCTTCCATGTTGTCTACGTTAGAGTAAACAGTATCAATAGCAGCGATTCCTGCAGCACGAGCCGCATGTAAAATCATGCTACGAGCGAAGAATAACTCTTGCCCATCAGGATAACGACGAGTTTTCATGTTTGTTACGTAGTCTTCAGCCCCTAAAGCAATCCCGATTAAACGGTCACTTGCTTTAGCGATTTCGCGAGCGTTTAACACCCCTTCAGCAGATTCAATCGCAGCCATCATTTTAGTGCGACCTACTGGGATGTTGTTTTCACGTTCAACGCGAGTGATGATTTCATCCACGTCTACGATATCTTGCGCTGTTTCAGTTTTTGGTAAACGAACCACGTTTACTCCAGCAAGAACAACTGCTTCAATATCTAAAGCACCTGTTGTATCTAAACCATTGATACGTACAACTGTTTCTACATTGCTGTAGTCAAAAGTTTTCAATGCGAAGTGTACTAATACACGAGCTGAGTCTTTTTCTTTTAAAGATACAGCATCTTCTAAGTCAAACATAATTGAGTCTGCGCCGTAAAGTGGAGCATCACGCAACATTGCTGCGTTTGAACCAGGTACGAACATCATTGTTCTTCTTAAGCGTTCCATGAGTCAATCTCCTTCCAGTCGTAGTTTTCAAGTTCTGATGCACGGTGAACCACTGTCACTGTACGAGCTTGGATTGTGCAATCTAGAGCTCCTTTATCAACTGCAATCACTTCTGCTGAAGTAACGCCTAATTGTTTTAAAGTTTCTTCGATAACACGACGGATTTGATTTCCGAATTGTTTTTCGACACTACTTTCTAATTGAATGTCGATTCGACCAGCGGTACTTGGATTTAAAGTAATCATAATGTCACTTGATTCCAAAGTGCCGACTACTGCACTTTTTTTAATTTCCATTATAGTTTCCACCTTTTCTTTTGGATTTTATCCAATGAAATGTTTTTCTTCTAAATAATGATACGTAGTTGCTGGAACGAGCTGTTTCAACTCGTCTACGTTTTTGTCTTGAATGGCAGCGCGTACCCGCGTCGCACTCACCACTTCCTCCCGGACAGAAAGTCTATCTATAATGATTAATTCTAAGTCCTTGCCAAAAGCAGCTTTTAGTGCGTCATTATAAACGGAGGTGACTGGGGAGAGTGGTTCTTGACCAACAAAACGTTTGGTCAATTGTAACGTTGGAACAATGTTTTCTAAGAAGAGTGTTGCATCCAATGTTGCTTGAACTTTTGCCACTTCCAAATCCGCCTTCTCTTTCAAGAAGTACGATGGGAAAGTAGCGCTTGAGACCATGTAGTCTCTTGTCGGGAGCACCGTTACATTCGGCAGGTGACTCACGCCTCGTTTCACCATTTCCATGCGGTCATTCGTATTAAAGAACGAACGATCCTCAGAAACAACGAACACGTAGAGGTGGCTCGACTGACTTGCAGCCGTTTCTACCAAGTATTGATGTCCCAGTGTAAAAGGATTTGCATTCATGACGATGGCACTATTGCTACTTCCTTCTACGAAATGTTCTTTGAGTAATTTTAAGTAATCACTAAAAGATGGGATGCCTTGTTCTAAAAAGGCAAGGTTTTCTGTTTCGGCAACTACCCGATAACCCAGAGATTTAAAGAAGACAATGTTCTTTGGTTTCGTGTAGACAAAACTATTGGTATAAGAACGTTCTCTTAATTCATCTAAGAGCGCCATCACGAGATGCGTCAACAGATTTTCTGATTGATACTTTTTACAAACCACTAAACATTTCAAAATGTTGCGGTCTAGGGAACCTGTCGCTGCAATATCACCAGAATGATGATAGATTGCAATTGTGTAATCGACTTGTTCCGTCTTGCCAAGGTTCGCTTGATCCATTACCCATTCCCAATCTTGACGAGCTTTTTGATCACGATCAAGCCATAATCGTTTGAGAATGAAATTTTCCATGGAACGGCCTCCTTATTTCGGCGGGAATGCTTTTAATAGAACAGCAGATACGGCATATAGAATTCCTAATACTAGGAAAACTCCACCCATCCCTAAAGCCATTAATTCAAAAGCTTGTGTTAAATGTTCTGCGTTGAAAGTCATCGTTTTCCTCCTTTTCCTTCTATATTATTACATGAAGAATGATAATAATAATCCACCAGCAATAACAGAAGCGATTTGTCCAGAAACGTTAGCTCCAACAGCGTACATTAAGATGAAGTTTTGAGGATCTTCGTCTGTCGCCATTTTTTGGATAACACGACTTGACATTGGGAATGCAGAAATACCTGCAGCTCCGATCATTGGGTTGATTTTTTCTCTACGGAATAAGTTCAAGATCTTAGCAAACACAACACCACCGATTGAGTCCATGATGAAGGCTACTAAACCGAATAAGATGATCATTAATGTTTGAACATTTAAGAATAAATCAGCTTGCATTTTAACTGAGATCGTAATCCCTAATAAAATAGAAACAATGTTTACTAATTCGTTTTGAGCGGCTTGAGATAAGTTATCTAAAACGCCACATTCGCGTAATAAGTTACCGAACATTAAGAAACCAACAAGTGGTAATGAAATTGGAGCAATGAAACCTGCCACAATTGTGATAATGATTGGGAATAAGATCTTCGTTAATTTAGATACACCTGAAGCATGGTATGTCATACGAATACGACGTTCTGCTTTAGTTGTAACCATCTTAATTGCGATTGGTTGGATAATCGGAACAAGCGCCATGTATGAGTAGGCCGCAACCGTAATCGCTCCAAGTAATTGTGGTGCTAATTGGTTTGCAACGAAGATGGATGTAGGACCGTCAGCCGCACCGATAATACCGATTGAAGCAGCTTCACGAATATCGAATCCAAATAATACTGCCATAACTACTACGAAGAAAATACCGAATTGAGCTGCCGCACCGAATAATAACATGAATGGGTTTTGTAACAATGGACCGAAATCGATCATCGCACCGATACCGATGAAAATTAATAATGGGAATAATTCAGTTTCGATACCAATCTCGAATAAGATTTGTAGAACCCCGTGTTGTTGTTGTCCGCCAACGACTTGGTCAAGAACCCCAGTCCCTGGGAAGTTTACTAAAATTGTACCTAATCCCATTGGTACTAATAATGTTGGTTCGTACTCTTTTTTAATCCCTAAGTACATTAATAGGGAACCGACAAGCATCATGAAGATTTGGCCGCCAGTAATAGACATTACATTTTGAACTAATGTTTCCACTGTTTCACTCCTTGAATTTCAATATAATTAGTTAATTGTAATTAAAGCGTCTCCTGGGTTTACCACTTGACCTTCTTTAACGTGAATTCCTGCTACAACCCCTGCTTTAGCAGCAACGATTTCATTTTCCATTTTCATCGCTTCTAAAATCATTAATGGTTGGTTTTCGCTAACTGTATCCCCTACGTTTACAAGTACACGTAAGATATTTCCTGGCATTGGAGATGGCATTGCGTCTGCGCCTGCTGGTGTTGATGCTACAGGAGCTGCTGGAGCAGGTGCTGCTTCTACTGCTGGTGCAGCAGGTGCCACTGGTGAAGCAACTGATGCTACTGGAGCAGGTGCAGCCACTGCGCCGATTTCTTCCATTTCTACTTGGTACTCTTGACCGTCTACTTTGATTTTGAACTTACGTAACATTTCGTAACATTCCTCCTAAAATAAATTATGATTTGCGTTTTTGGTAGATTTCTTTAACAGCCCACTGACTGTCATTTGATTCGCCTGCAGCAATTGCCGAAGCGATAACCGAGATAATCTTGGTTTCTGGGTTGCGTTTAAGGACGCGTTTAACCACAAATTGGCTTTCTGGGTAATCTGAGGCCGCAATCGCTGCCGCAATGATTGAGACGTGCTTAGCTTCTTCTGCTTCTACCGGTACAAAAGCTTCTAATTTTTCCCATTCCGATTGAGGGGATGCAGGCTGCTTTGATGCGTGTTCCGTTGCTTCAGAACTCTTTTTGCCAAATAATCGTTCGAGAATTCCCATTCCTTCACTCCCTTCCCAACATAATCTGCATAGAATTATTATACAGAAAACACTATCATTCCCGAAACATAAAACGGGCTTTTCCCTGTTCTTTTGGTGTTTTATTATAAATAGGATATAAGGAATATGTTCAATTTGTCACATCAAACTGTTTTTTTAATGT
>CAJPNA010000099.1 GCA_905371865.1 uncultured Carnobacterium sp. | reverse complement strand
TATAAGTCCATACTTCTCCAATCGGAATTTCTAGCAATGTATTCCAAACACTTTGTTGAAAAGGAGTTCCTCCTTCATAAGCAATCGAAAACAAAGGAGTTCCTGGAGTTTTCTCATGATAATACTGATTAATCCATGTTTTTACAGGTTCCCAAAGTGCTAGTGAATCATCCCATTTTGGATTTTTCACAAAGGCACACTCATATTTTTGTCCTTCAAACCACAAACCGGTTAATGCCACCTTATCACTTGCAGCAATCATCACTCCTAGTGGTGTATCTATCTTCGTCAAAACCGTCATGGCAAATTCTCCTCATTTCTCATTACAAATCTATTTTTCTATTATATAATATTTTCTATCGAATGAAATAGGAAAGGAGCACTTTCATGCTCATTAACGAAGCCGTTTTACATATTTTAGATAAAAGTTCAGGAAACTTACTCTTATCACAGGCCCCACTGCAACTGGGTGATCCATTTCTCATTGAATACATTACAAAACTCGTGGATAAAATCAAAAAAGGCGATCCGCATATCGGTCAATTAGCTTCTAGTGAACCGCTTCTTGGGTATCTAGCAGACGAAGGGATTTCTTTCTTAGAAAAGACGCAACAGTTATCCGATAAGCTCTTTGCTCTTATTGCTCCAGCAGAAGAAATCGGACCAGCAGATTACCTATTCTTTACGGGAACAAGCGATACAGGCGGCACACTTTTTGGAATGATTCGCCTCGATTATAGTTCAAAAGTCACACACTTTGTCGACTACGAAGGCGAAGCCGTTAGCAATACAATCTTGCAAAATCACGCCATTTTACCAAACGCGACGCAAAAACCTTCGGAAGCGTTCATCGTAGATTTATCAAACGGAAACTATACCTTAATCGAGAAAAAAGTGGTAATCGAAGGCCAAAAGACAGCTTATTTCTCTGAAAAATTCTTAGAAATCACGGTACCCGTCACAACGAAAGAACAAATCAAGGAAATCAAAAAAACGGTCACTCATATCGCAAAAAAACACGACGAGGAACCGTACAAAGCGCTAGCAACGACGCAACAAGCCATCTTCCACCAGCTGGAAGAACAGGACGAAATCGATGCCGCAGCGATCTTCGATAAGGTGTTCGAAGAAAAACCGCTCGCCCGTGAAGCTGCACAGTTGGCCATCACCGAAGAACGCGTTCCAGAAAAAATTGCCGTAACGAACGTACCAAAATACGAACGCAAATACAGCAAGCAAAAATTCAAACTCGACAACGGTATCGAAATTACCATTCCAAGTGAAATCTACGAAAACAAGGAAATGGTTGAATTCATTAATAATCCGGATGGCTCTGTTTCGGTACTAATCAAAAATATCGAAAGCATCTTAAATAAATTTAATGCGTAACAGCAAAAAAGCTGCCTTCTCACTTTTCATGAGAAGACAGCTTTCTTTTGTTTATTTAAATTCTTTCCAATCCATCTTTGTTAAATCGATGGTATCTTCTTTTTTCAATCCTAGGTCTTCAAGTTTGAATTGCATTTTTTCAAATTTTAATGAATTTACAAGTGTCAAACCTGCTCCTTTTGGCTCCAGTTTTAATACTTTAGCATCTCCATTTCCTGTTCCAGACAAGAATTCAACCGTGTAGAGCAACCCGCCTTTGAAAAAACTAAAGGCACTTCTAGCTCCACCTACTTCGGCAACGTAACTTTGATGCAAGATTTTTGGAGTTTTTCCATCTAAGTAATACGCCACGACCGTGAACAGTTGGCCATTCGAAGTATGTCCGATAAACAGTTCATCTACTCCATCGTCGTTGATGTCGTAGAATAAATATTGCAGCGAATCTTTTTGATTATTCAAGCTGTTGGCCGCCCAATATTCAAGTGGTACATTGAGTTTCCCGGCCACATCAGCACCCATTTCTTTCACGGTGCGGATATCTTCGAAGACTTTCGCGTACAATTCCTTATTATCTGGTTTAGGCGCAACGGTTGTCGTAGTCTCAGTCGTTGGAGCTACAGTTGTAGCAGCTTGCGTCACTTGCGACGTCTCAGCTCCTGAGTCTTTCGTCTGTCCATTTCCACAAGCACCTAATACTAGCGCGAGTAGTGTCATCATTCCTAAGTGAACTCTTTTCATCGTTCTTCCTCCTTTGGCTATAATGGCTTCTTCAATGGAAGACCTGGTTTTCTTGGGTATTTATTCGGAGTTTCCTTCGTCTTTAAAATCGTGACCACGTGACGGTTTCCGCCTTCATATGGTAAGTCGAAAGAGACATCCCCTTCTACTTTCCCACCAAGAATCGCGATCGCTTTTTTCGCTTCTTCCAACTCAACTTCCGTATGCGCCGCTTTTAATGCGAGGAAATACCCCTGCTTTTTCACGAGCGGCATGCAAAACTCGCTCAACACACTGAGTTTGGCAACGGCACGAGCAGTTACCACATCAAACGATGCACGAAAATTTTTATTTTGTCCAAAGGTTTCAGCACGGTCATGGAAACATTGCACGTCTTTTAGCCCAAGTGTCTCCACTAATGTATTCAAGAACGTAATGCGTTTATTCAACGAATCCACAATCGTCACCTTCAAGTCTGGGAAGACGATTTTCAGCGGAATACTTGGAAATCCAGCACCCGCACCCACGTCGCAAAGCGTTTGGTCGGTCAATTCATGATGGAATCCAAGCGCCAATGAATCATAGAAATGCTTCAAATACACGCCCTCTTCATCGGTAATCGCCGTCAAGTTCATTTTCTCATTCCATTCCACTAATAGATGGAAATATTGGTCGAACTGCTTCTTTTGCTCGTCTGATAATGTAATCCCATGCACTTCTTGGAGTCTTTGATAAAATTCTTCTGGTTTCATACGCGCCTCCTTATTCTTGCACTTTAGCAATCTTTCCTTGTTCGATATAGACCATCAAGATCGATACGTCGGCTGGGTTCACCCCACTAATACGGCTCGCTTGCGCAATTGTTTCTGGTTGAATTAATTTCAAACGTTGACGCGCTTCGGTCGCAAGTCCATTAATCGCATCATAGTCGATATTGGCAGGAATACGCTTGGCTTCCATGCGTTTTAATTTCTCCACTTTTTCAATTGCTTTTGCAATATAGCCTTCGTATTTAATCGAGATTTCTACTTGTTCTTTCACTTCACGAGAGACTTCTACCGTTTCACCGGAAAAGCCTACTAATTCGTCATAGCTTAATTCTGGACGTTTCAACAAGTCGCTGAGAAGGATGCCGTCTTTCAATTCCGCAGATCCTTTTTCTGCCAAGAACGCTTGTAATTCCGCAGTTGGCTTCAAGCGAATCGATTGCATGCGTTTGATTTCGGCTTCAATCGCTTCTTGTTTTGCTTGGAACTCCGCATAACGTTCGTCATCAATCAATCCAAGTTCGCGTCCTTTTTCTGTTAAACGTAAATCCGCATTGTCATGACGAAGTAAGAGACGATATTCCGCACGAGAGGTCAATAGACGGTATGGTTCAGTCGTTCCTTTTGTGACCAAGTCATCCACCAATACGCCGATATACGCATCGCTTCGGCCAAGAATAAATGGCTCTTCTCCGCGAATCTTACGCACGGCATTAATCCCAGCGTAGAGCCCTTGCCCCGCTGCTTCTTCATATCCACTCGTCCCGTTCATTTGTCCGGCAGTGAATAAGTTTTGGACAAGTTTTGTTTCAAAGGTATTTTTCAATTGGTGCGGCACGACTACATCGTACTCGATGGCGTAACCCGTACGCATCATCTCCGCATTTTCCAACCCTTCCACGCTACGAATCATCTTGATTTGTACGTCTTCTGGAAGCGAAGTCGACAACCCTTGAATGTAGACTTCTTCCGTATTTTCTCCTTCTGGCTCTAGGAAAATTTGGTGACGAGGCTTGTCGCTAAAACGAACAATTTTATCTTCAATCGATGGACAGTAACGCGCACCGACCCCTTCGACAATCCCTGTGAACATCGGTGCACGGTGTAAGTTCTCACGAATCGTTTCATGCGTGCCTTCATTCGTATACGTTAACCAGCAAGGAATTTGGTCGTAGCGGTAGTCTTCGTCTTTTGAAGTGAAACTAAATAAATTTGGCGTATCGTCCCCCGGTTGAATTTCTGTTTTACTATAATCAATTGATGAGCCTTTGATACGTGGCGGAGTTCCTGTTTTGAAACGCGCCAATTCGAAGCCTAATTCGAGTAAGTTCTCTGATAATTTAATCGATGGTTGTGAGTTGTTTGCACCAGATGAATATTTCAATTCACCGATAATAATTTGACCACGAGAAGAAGTTCCAGCCGTTAAGACTACCGCTTTTGAACGGTAGATGGCACCCGTATTCGTGATAACCCCTTTACATACGCCTTCTTCAACAATCAATTCTTCCGCAATTCCTTGGCGTAAGTCTAAGTTTTCTTGCTTCTCGATTGTCTTCTTCATTTCTTGCGCGTATAAATGCTTATCCGCTTGCGCACGTAAGGCACGTACAGCAGGACCTTTCCCAGTGTTCAGCATACGCATTTGAATATACGTCTTATCGATGTTGCGACCCATCTCGCCCCCAAGAGCGTCGATTTCACGCACGACAACCCCTTTGGCAGGCCCCCCTACAGATGGGTTACATGGCATAAAGGCCACCATTTCTAAGTTCATTGTAAGTAATAATGTTTTTGCGCCCATACGTGCACTTGCTAGCGCCGCTTCACTTCCGGCATGCCCAGCCCCGACGACAACGACATCATAATTTCCAGCTTCGTAAGTTGTTACCATAGTCTCTCCTTTACTTTCTTTCTCCATAAAATTCTACTTTGTGACTAACATATTCGCCTGCTTCATAATTAAACTTCGCAGAAAAGAACGGCTCCTGCCCTAAAATCCACTCTAGAAAAATGCGGTCCCCTTCCCAAGATGGCTTCTGCAGGATTTCATCATAAGGAACCCATTCCAGCGTCCCTTCTGCCGAATCAATCAACTCTCCTGAAAACTCCGTCACCCGAAAGACATAGGTATACCAATCGTGTCCTGGGGTGAATTCTGGAAAGGTGATAATTCCTTTCATCTCCATCTTCTCGGCCGTCAGTCCTGTTTCTTCAAAAATTTCACGCACAGCACACTCTTCTGGAGTCTCTGTTGCTTCGAGTTTGCCACCAACGCCAATGTATTTGCCCTCATGGACATCGTTTGGTTTCTTATTGCGTAATAACAGTAAAAATTCTTTTCCATTGTCCAAATAACAAATGGTTGCTAGCTTCGTCATCAGCTTTCCTCCTTGTGCCTTTCATTGAAAGAGTTATAACTTCAATTCTTTACGGATATCTTCATAGTAGTGATAATGGCTGTACCGGTGGAAGCCTACAGTCTTCCTACCTATCGAGCCTCAAAGATTCTCTAAAAATCAATTTTAAGAGAATCTAATTCGCATCGATTACAACCGCCATTAATGCTACTATAGAATCCGTAAGAATTTTCGTTATTACTCTTTCACGAGAGCCTACAATTAAAATTCTCCATGCTCTCATCTCTTATTATTCTTACTCTGTCTCAGTTTCTTACAGCAAACCGCCGACTCTCTACCTCTTTTGAACTAGCTCTTATTTCCCTAAACAGAACTGGCTGAACAATTGTGTTAACAGCTCGTCTTGAACCGT
>CAJPNA010000098.1 GCA_905371865.1 uncultured Carnobacterium sp. | reverse complement strand
ATCACCCGGTCAACAATTTTTTGATCTAGTAAATCATGACAAGTAAATTTCATGAGTTCAGCAGCTTGAGCAGCTTTGGATCCATCTTTCCACAAAATAGAAGCAAATCCTTCAGGAGAAAGAATAGAATACATCGCGTACTCCATCATCCAAACTTCATTAGCAACTGCCAACCCTAAGGCTCCACCACTACCTCCTTCTCCACAAAGGATGGCGATAATAGGAACTTTGAGATGACTCATAATACGGAGATTATCCGCAATGGCCTCTCCAATTCCACGTTCTTCCGCAGTAGCCCCACAGAAAGCACCCGCAGTATTAATAAAGGTAACAACTGGTCGATTAAACTTCTCCGCTTGCTTCATCAATCGTGCACTTTTTCTGTACCCTTCCGGATGCACTTGACCAAAATTCGTTTTGAGATTTTCTTGAAGAGTATGTCCTTTTTCCATTCCAATAACGGTAACAGGAGTTCCATTTAAAGTAGCAATCCCACCTACTAAAGCTTTATCGTCGGCATAATAACGATCTCCATGTAATTCAATGAAATCGTCAAATACAGCTTTAATCCATTCTTTTGTCGTTGGACGTTTCACATCACGAGCCAACGAAACAATTTTCATCGGTTTCATGCATTTGACTCCTTTCTATGAAGTACAAGAAGTTTATGAATCGTTTTTTTCATTTTTTTACGATGAACCACTGCATCAATAAACCCTTGCTCTAGTACGGTTTCTGCAGTTTGGAAATCATCAGGAAGTTGTTGATTCATTGTTTGTTCAATAACTCTCTTCCCTGCAAATCCAACGATAGCTTTAGGTTCAGCAAGAATAATGTCTCCTTGCATCGCAAAGCTAGCTGTTACACCACCAGTTGTCGGATCCGTTAATACGGTTAAATAAAATAATCCTGCTTGGTGATGTTCTTCAACCGCCCCAGAAATTTTAGCCATTTGCATCAGAGAAAAAATTCCTTCTTGCATTCGAGCTCCACCAGAGGCAGTAAAAATAACTACTGGCAATTGGCGTTTGATTCCTTCCTGAAAAGCCTTGGTGATTTTTTCACCGACAACTTGTCCCATTGAACCCATCATGAAAAATGAATTCATGACACAGCAAATGAAGGTCTCTTCTCCAATGGTAGCAATCCCAACAGTAACAGCTTCATTTTCTTTAGCAACCTTTGCTGCTTTTTCTAATTTCGCTTCGTATCCTGGGAATGCTACATCCACTTTTGGTTTTTCATCTTCAAATAGCTCTTCGAATCTATCGACCGTAATGGCTAAACGTTCTGAAGCACTAATTCGAAAATGCCCATCACAATTTGGACAAACTTTAAGTGTCCCTAAATCTTCTTTGTAGACGGTCTTACCACAACCAGGACATTTAATCCATTTTCCATCTGGTACAGTAGGTAACTCAGACTGCTCAGACAAGTCTACTTTTATACGATTGATGGTGATATACGATCGTCTTTTAAACAGACCCATCTAATCACTCCTTTACTAAATCATTCTAATTCTCTTTAGGCTGATTCCAATGTTTCAAAAATTCCGATTCAACATAAGCGGTTGTATAATCACCGCGTTTGAATGCTGAAGAATCTAGTAAATCTTCCACAAACTCCTGGTTAGTATCTACACCTTCTACAACTAATTCAAATAACATGCGTTTCATTCTTAGAATCGCTTCTTCTCGTGTCTTACCATGTGCAATCAACTTCGTTAACATCGAATCATAGAAAGGTGGTATTTGATAGCCAGTGTATAGAGCAGATTCAATACGAACGCCCATTCCACCAACAGGTTGATGAAGGAACGTTACCTTTCCTGGAGAAGGACGGAAACCTTCAAACGGATTTTCAGCATTTAAACGACACTCAATGGCATGTCCTTGAAAAGTAATATCTTCTTGTGTAAATGGAAGCTCTTCTCCAGCAGCAATTTTGATTTGCTGTTGGACTAAATCCACATTCGTAATCATTTCTGTAATAGGATGTTCCACTTGAATTCGGGTATTCATTTCCATGAAATAGAAGTGTTTGTCCTCATCTACAAGAAACTCGATGGTCCCTGCATTTTGATACCCTACTGCTTTAGCAGCTCTGACAGCTGCCTCTCCCATATCTCTTCTAAGTTGAGAAGAAAGAGAAGGACTTGGAGCTTCTTCAATGATTTTTTGATTTTTTCTTTGAAGTGAGCAATCACGCTCTCCAAGATGGACTACATTTCCATGTTGATCCGCTAGGATTTGTATTTCAATATGTTTTGCAGGATAAATGATTCTTTCCATGTACACATCTGAATTTCCAAAGGCTTGTAAGGCTTCTTGTCGAGCTGTGACAAATTGATGTTCAAATTCTTCAACAGACTCCACACGACGGATTCCTTTTCCTCCACCACCTGCGACAGCTTTGATTAACAGAGGGAATCCAATTCGCTTAGCCAGTTCAATTCCTTCTTCTATAGTTGGCACTACATCATCGCTTCCTGGTATAACTGGAACATTTGCAGCAATCATCTGTTTACGTGCTTCTGCTTTATCTCCCATTTGAGAAATAACTTCACTAGAAGGTCCGATGAAAGTTATTTGACATTCGGCACACATTTTAGCAAATTTCGCATTTTCAGATAAAAATCCAAATCCTGGATGGATTGCTTGTGCGCCAGTAGTCACAGCCGCACTTAAAATATTTTCTACGTTTAAGTAAGAATCTTTTGAAGCAGCTGGGCCAATACAGACAGCGTGGTCTGCTAATTGTACATGAAGAGCATCTTTATCCGCTTGGGAATAGACTGCTACCGATTCAATCCCTAACTCACGACAAGCTCGAATAATGCGGCAAGCAATCTCTCCACGATTTGCGATTAGTACTCTATTAAACATAGGCTTAACGTCCAATAATAAAGGTTAATTCAGCTTCTGCGACTTTCTTACCATCGACATAAGCAACGCCTTTACCGATTCCTGCATATTCTTTTAATTTTACGATATCCACTTGAAGTGTTAACACATCTCCTGGAGTTACTTTTTGACGGAATTTAACATTGTTTAATCCGCCTAAGTAAGCAGTTTTTCCTTTAAAAGAATCTAATTTTAATAATGGAATTGATCCAGCTTGTGCTAATGCTTCAACGATTAACACACCAGGCATTACAGGTTCACCAGGGAAATGTCCTTGGAAAAAGCTTTCGTTAAATGTCACGTTTTTACGTGCCACAACGTGTTCACCTGGTACTAATTCATCAACACGGTCAATATATAAAATTGGGTAACGGTTAGGAATTAACTCAGCTACGTCAGTTACTGTCATAATGTTCATCTTTATTTCCTCCTAAAATTGGGTTTAGCGAATCGCAAATAATTTTTGTCCAAAATCAACCATTTGGCCGTTTTCTACAAGGACTTCCACCACTTCACCGTTGAAGTCGCTCTTAATTTCATTCATGATTTTCATTGCTTCGACAATACATACAGTGTCGTTTGAAGTGATTTGTTTACCCACTTGTACAAATGGATCTGCATCTGGTGAAGATTGTAAGTAAACCACCCCAACGATTGGACTTGTAATGTATTTGGCGTCGGTTGCGACTTGTGGTGCTTCTTGAGTTTCAGCAGAAGAAGAGACACTCACTGGTGCTGCTTCCACTGGACTAGCCACATTTGCAACAGGTGCAACAGCATTAGAAACGACTTGAGGGTATTCCTCACGTTTACTAAATTGCACTTCGAACTCTTCGTTTGATAAATGAAACTCCGTCATGTTCGATTCATTGAACAAAGCCATTAGTTCTTTAATTTCTTCTACATTCATGTATTAATCCTTCCATTTCTTCACACAGATAACGGCATTATGTCCTCCGAAACCAAGCGAATTACTGATCGCTACTTCTACTTTCGTTGCGATACCAACATTTGGGGTTACATCTAAATCACAAGCTTCATCTTGCTCTGTAACATTAATCGTTGGTGGAATAAAATCTTCCTCAACAGCTTTCACACAAGCAATTGCTTCAATTGCTCCTGCAGCTCCTAATAAGTGACCAGTCATTGATTTTGTACTAGACACATGAACCTTATCCGCTGCTTCTTTTAATGCATAACGAATTGAAGTTGTTTCAGCAGAATCGTTTGCTGGAGTACCTGTTCCGTGAGCATTCACATAGTCCACTTCGCTTGGAGTTACTCCTGCTTCCTCGATGGCTTGTAAGATGGCTTTACCAGCACCGCTTCCGTCAGGATTTGGAGCTGTCATATGATAAGCATCTCCTGTTGCACCATATCCAACGACTTCTGCATAAATTTTAGCACCACGTTTTTGTGCGTGTTCTAGGCTTTCAAGAACAAGAACCCCTGCTCCTTCACCCATTACAAATCCGCCACGCTTTTTGTCAAATGGCAATGAAGCTGCATTTGGATCTTCGCTGCTTGAAAGAGCTGTTAAAGCCGCAAAACCTGCAATTCCGATTTCACAAATAGAACCTTCCGCACCACCGGCTAAAATAACATCAGAGTAACCATGTTTAATGTTACGGAACGCTTCCCCGATGGCATGAGTTCCTGTTGCACAAGCAGTTACTAATGACGTACATACACCACGTGCACCAATCTTCATTGAGATGTTCCCTGCGACCATATTACCGATAGCCATTGGAACAAATAATGGAGCTACACGAGTTGGACCTTTATCATGCATTTTGATGATTTGGCTTTCCATTACGGTTAACCCACCGATACCAGAACCCACCATAACACCAAAACGGTCGTAGTCTGTATTTTCTGGAGTAATCCCACTATCTTCTACCGCTTGCATTGCTGCTGCAAGTCCGTATTGACAGAATAAATCCATTCGTTTTGCTTCTTTACGATCCATGTATTTTGTAGCATCGAAGTCTTTCACTTCAGCAGCCACATAAACATCTAAATCTTTTTTATCAAATTTTGTAATTGGAGCAATTCCGTTCTTGCCTTCTTTAAGGCCTTCCCAGAAGCTAGCTACATCATTTCCTAAAGGAGTGATGGCTCCCATTCCTGTAATTACTACTCGATTCATTGTTTTCCTCCTTTAAGAGATTACATGTATAATCCGCCGTTAACGTTTAACACTTGTCCTGTAACGTATTTTGTTTCCGCTAAGAACACACATGCTTCAGCAATGTCTTCTACTGTACCAAAACGACGTACTGGGATTTGTTTTTCCCACTCATTACGAATCTTTTCAGGTAATGCTTGTGTCATATCTGTATCGATGTATCCAGGAGCAATAGCATTTACTGTAATCCCACGAGAACCAATTTCTTTAGCAACAGATTTTGTTAAACCAATGATTCCGGCTTTACTTGCAGCATAGTTTGCTTGACCTGCATTTCCAGTAACCCCAACGATACTTGTAATGTTAATAATACTTCCTGATTTTTGTTTTACGAAAACTGGAGTCGCAAAACGAATCATATTGAAGTATCCTTTTAAGTTGATGTTCATTACATCGTCAAAATCAGATTCACTCATACGCATTAATAAACCATCACGCGTAATTCCAGCGTTATTGACTAACACGTCGATGCGTCCAAAATGCTCTTTTACTTCGTTAATAAAGCTTTCAGCTACGTCGAATTTCGAAACGTCTCCAACAAATGTCATCACTTCACCAG
>CAJPNA010000097.1 GCA_905371865.1 uncultured Carnobacterium sp. | reverse complement strand
TTACACAAGTAACTAACCAATTAACACAAAGTGAATATGAACAAGGAGGTGCGTTATGAAATTTGATTTTCAAAGTGATATCCCGTTATTTCAACAAGTAGCCAATCAACTAGAAGAAGAAATCTTCCATGAAATCTACAAAGAAGGAGATCAAGTACCGTCGACAACTGAGATTTCCACAGGGTATCAAATCAATCCAGCAACCGTATTGAAAGGAATGAACTTACTCGTGAGCGAACAAGTATTAGAAAAAAGAAGAGGCCTTGGAACGTTTGTAGCAGAAGGGGCGAGAAAAATTATTCTAAGCAAAAAGCAAAATGAATTTGCGAATCAGATGGTCCCAAATTTTTTAAAAGAAGCGCAAGCACTAGGAATTACAAAAGAAGAATTAGTTAAAATTATCGAAGGAGGGTTCCTAAAATGACAATCCAAGTGAAAGGGTTAAGAAAGAAGTATTTCAATAAAGAAGCTGTAAAAGGGGTCGATTTTACGATTGAACCGCAGAGTATTATTGGCCTATTAGGTCGAAATGGAGCTGGAAAGAGTACGGTTTTAAATATGATTGCTCGCCGTATCGAAAAGACAAGCGGAGACATCACCCTTGATGGCGTGGATCTTCATAAAACTCCAAGGGCAATGCATCAAGTGTACTTATCGAGTACAGAAAATTGGTTTCCAAAAGAATATAAATTTAAAGATTTATTATCTATTTATAAAAGAACTTATCCGGAATTCGACAGTGACTTTGCAGAAGAATTAATTAAAGTCTTTGGAGTCAATGTGAAAGAAAGATTTTCAAAAGCTTCTACTGGATATCAAAGCATTATGAAAATTATCCTAGCGCTTTGTAATCCTAGTGAGTACATCTTTATGGATGAACCAGTACTAGGATTAGACGCGAATCATCGTCATATTTTTAACAAAAAATTGCTGGAAGCTTATGCAAGAAATCCACGAACATTTGTTATTGCAACTCATTTAATCGAAGAAGTTGCTTCAATTCTTGAAAAAGTCATCGTTATTAAAGATGGTGTGGTTACAGAGGAAGTGATGGTGGAAGAGGTCCTTGGAAAAGGATATGTTGTTAGCGGTGCTACAAGCCTAGTTCAAGAATTTGTCGCAGATAAGAATGTACAAGAAACCGAACAAATTGGAAATATCACTCGTGCAGTAGTGATTGGCAAAAAAGGGGAGACTCCTCAAGGATTAGATTTTTCACCATTAACATTGCAAGATTACTTTATTTCAATTACTCGAAAGGAGAATGAATAAGATGGACCGTTTAGTATCAGTTGTTAGCATGGGGCTAGTGAAAAGATGGAAATCGATTTTAATCTTTTTAGGAATTTGGTGGGTTTTCGCAGGCTTATTCATGAAGATATTTGCAAATGGAGATTTTACTTCATTTGGAGTCTATTTCCCAATTTATTTTGATAATGAAGTCGGACTCATTATTTTAATTATCGGAATTGCTTATATCATTGAACAATTCCGCCTAGAAAGCCAATTAGGATTAACGAGAAATGAACAAATTCAAAGTCTGTTCATTCAAACAATTGTCGATTCACTCATTTTAACATTCTTCTTCAGCGTATTGTTACCACTTAGAGATGGAATCACAGTATTCAATACGATCAAAATTGAATCAAGGCTAAGTACTTTGTATAATCGTGAAAATCTATTCTTAAGTATTGCAGCTTTCTTTGCACAAGTATTATTGATTCATCTGATTGCAAATGTGATTGGGATTGTCATGAATAAAATGCCATTAAAAACAGGACTATTCGCACTTGGGGGAGTTACTTTATTAATGGGTATTATAATCAGTGGAGTGAGTCATCAAGGAAAGGAATTACCAGATTTTGTTAAATTTATCATTCAACTAGGAAAATCTATCAACGAAAACCCTGGATGGGCCATTTCAACAACTTTCTTAGTAGTAATCGTTCTCTTAATATTAGTAACTAGAAAACATCAAAGTAAAGATCCAAACGTAGCATAAAAAAACGAGAACTTCTGCATAGCAGGAGTTTTTTTTGTTTAGTGCGGAGGTTTCTCCCCTTTCTTTTTTAGTCACCTGGTCGTATTGCAAAACGTTATGAGCACCATTGTTTGAATGAAAAGGTCGGAGGAGTCAAACGGAGGGCCTATCGGATTCTATAGTGTGAGTAATAGCGAGTGTAACTGATGTGAATTAGCAGTAGTTAGGAATTTATTCCTTACTACTGGTTTGAGCTCAGTAGGTGAGAGACCACGGCTCGAACCGCTACAGCTATTACAAACACTATGAAGATATCCGATAAAGGCACGCAGTGTAGACCCTCCAAAGCCTTTTCATTCAAACACCGAAGGGGTCTTCTCTTTGATTAACTTTTTCATAATACGAACCACTTTTGAATCAGCCAGGTTTGAACTATGGTATACTATAGAAGACAAAAGATAGAGAGGTTGGCAAAATATGAAAAGACCAATTGGATTTATTGATTCTGGAGTGGGAGGCTTAACGGTTCTCAAAGAGGCGTTAAAACAATTACCAAACGAATCAATGATCTTCTTAGGAGATTCCGCTCGTTGCCCATATGGGACAAGACCGAAAGAAGAGATTCGCCAATATACGTTGGAAATGGTGCAATTTTTACTGCAAAAGAATATAAAAATGCTGGTTATTGCCTGTAATACGGCTACAGCAGTCGTCTTAGAGGAATTGCAACAAACATTAGAGATTCCAGTGGTGGGAGTGATTCAACCAGGAAGCTTGGCAGCCATCAAGCAAACATCTAATGACCGAATCGGAGTACTGGGTACCAATGCTACGATTTCAAGTAAAGTGTATCCAAAAACAATGCATGATAAGAATAAGAACATTCAAGTATTTGATATTGCTTGTCCAAACTTTGTTCCCCTTGTCGAAAATAATCAATCGGACACGCCTGAAGCTTGGGAGATTGTAAATGAAACCCTCAAACCGTTAGAAGGTACCAATGTAGATACAGTAATTTTGGGTTGTACACATTATCCGCTTTTAAGAAAAACGATTCAAAAAGTCGTAGGAAATCATGTTTCCTTAATTGATTCAGGTGCAGAAACTGTTTCAAGTGTGAGTGCTCTTTTAGATTATTGTAAACTCAGTGAAACTCCTGAAACGAATCCAAATCCTACTTTAGAAATTTATACAACGGGAGATGCAACACTTTTTGAAGAGATTGCTGAGAATTGGCTCCATAGAAAAGGATTAGAGGTGAAGACAGTGACTTTAGAGGAAAAAATAACGCTTCTTCAACTTGAAAAAGAAATTGTTATTGCAACGAATAATATTGGAAAAGCAAAAGAGTTTGCCAAAATTTTTGAACCAAAGGGCTATAAGGTTAAAACCTTAAAAGATTTCCCAGAATTAGATGAAGTAGAAGAAACAGGAGGGACTTTTGAGGAAAATGCGAGACTGAAAGCAGAAACGATTGCGAATGCTTTACAAACAATTGTTTTGGCAGATGATTCAGGGCTTTGTGTAGATGCCCTAGAAGGACTTCCTGGAGTATATTCAGCAAGATTTGCAGGAGAAGAAAAGAATGATGCAGCTAATAATGCCAAACTGTTATCAGAACTAGGTGGACTTAAAGGCAAGGAAAGGGCAGCTCATTTCACATGTTGTTTAGTGTTATCAGCGCCGTTTCAGGAATCTCTTGTGGTAGAGGCAGAATGTCACGGAGAAATTGCCACTTTACCGTCAGGAGACAGTGGATTTGGTTATGATCCATTATTTTTAGTGCCAGAGTATCAAAAAACATTTGCGGAACTCGGAATGGATATCAAAAATAAAATTAGCCACCGTGCAAAAGCGATTGAAATACTGGTTGAAAAATGGGAACGATGGACAAACTCTTTAGGAGCTGTGGAGGAAACAGAATGAAAATAGTCATTGTCAGTGATAATCATGGTCAAGAGTTGACACTTCGGAAAATTTTTGATCATTTTTCTGGAGAAAAAGTAACTTTTGTTCATACTGGGGATTCTGAGTTTCCCTATAAGGATGAATTATTATCTCATTGTTTAAGAGTCACAGGGAATTGTGATTATGATATGGAGTATCCTGAGTTTGAGGTTTTTGAAGTAGAAGGGATTACGTTTTTTGTCACTCATGGGCATCATCAATATGTAAATGCTGGTAGAGAGTATTTAGCAAACATGGCTAAAGAAAAAGGAGCTAGTATTGCTTTGTACGGACACACTCATAAGCTAAATGCAGAGACTGTTGACGGAGTTTTATGTATTAATTCAGGATCGACGAATTTTCCAAGAGGGACTTATGCAGGAACTGCGAGCTATGCTGTATTAGAGATTTTATCAAAAGAACAAATTCGTTTAACGTATTATACGACGAAGCATGAAGTATTAGATGATTTAGTTTTAAACTATACTTGGAGCCCGGAAGGAGGTTATACTCTTGATTCATAAGAGAATACAAGAATTATTATTGGAAAATCGAGAGCAGCTCTTTATTGATGCTGAGAATGTAGCGATTCTACAAGAAGACCATACATTAGAGCATGCCATGTTAGTTCTTACGAATGTACGATATTCTTTAATCCCTGTTTTGAATAAAGAAAATCAAATTGTAGGCTTAGTGTCTTTAGCGATGATTTTGCAAAAGATTACTGGAGTCGAGCAAATTCATATGAATCAACTCAGTAAGTATAAAGTTCGTGATGTCATGAAGACGGAGTTTCCAACGATTTTCGTTGATACAGATATGGAAGACGTATTGAGGGATTTGGTGGATCAAAGTTTTATTTGTATTACGAATGAAAACCAAGAATTTTTAGGGATTGTAACCAGAAAAGAAGTGTTGAAACGCATTAATTTCATGGTTCATGAATTAACTAGAGAATTTGATTTAGTTGAAAAATAAAAAAGAAGGCGAAAATTTTTCGCCTTCTTTTATTTTGTCAGATAGGGAAACGTTGGAGTCGAAAGGTCGATTCCTTTTTTTAATAATGCTTCTTGATATAAGGTTAAGTATTTTTGATAAGTCGCATGTTGTAATCCGTTCTTTGTCATGATGGAAATCGTGAAGACAAATTGTCCAGTTGGTTTTGTCTGAGGGCCCACAATATTTGGGGCAGAAGCTAGAGCCTCATCCGATTTAGCATATCGAGTATTAACGGCTTCGATGGTTTCATAGACCGTTTTTAAATCAACATTACTATTGAGTGGAAGTTCGATTAAAGCTCTCATATTTCCTCTAGACTGGTTACTAACGATGGTAATGTTGCGATTGGGAATGTAATGCAGTGTTCCATCATATCCTCGAACTTGGGTTGTACGAACGCCAACGCTTGCAATCGTCCCAGAAATAGTATTAATTAAAACAGCATCCCCGACTTCAAATTGACGTTCCATTAAGATAAACAATCCATTGATGACATCTGATAAGAAACCTTGTGCTCCTAGTCCTAAAGCAACCCCAGCAATTCCGGCACCTGCTAGTAAACTAGAAATTGGTACTCCGATAATCGAAAGAATCCAATAGATCAAAATGAAATATAAGAAATAATCCAACATATTCTCTAATAATTTAAGAATGGTTTTCTTGCGACTTTCCGATTGAGTAGAGACTCTCATAGAAGAGAGAATGGTTTTCTTAAAAAGAAAATGAGCTAGTTTTTT